>DASUXE010000100.1:0-7962 GCA_036378075.1 Gammaproteobacteria bacterium | reverse complement strand
CGCCTGAAATCCGTATCCTTTCCAGCCTGATTCCAGTTCCGATATATCACGAAGCTAACCGGCACATGTTTGCCGCGCCGCTGTCTGACCTGTTGCGACGCAGTTCTCGAAGCGACGCGATATTATGTATCCAAGTAACCGTTTTTTCATGGTTTCTATGCTAGTGTGACGCCGCTTTAACGAAGGGGCGTAAGGAGCAGGCCGCGTGGCGAAGAAGAAATGGAAACAGCCGGACAAGCCGGGCGTTGCAGCAGGCAAGCTTGGCGCGGACAGCGCCGGGCCTGACCGTCATGACCAGCTGGTCGAGATTTTCGAAAACCGCAACCTGCTGAAGCGTGAGCTTGAAGAGGTCAGCGCGGAACGTGACGTGCTCAAAGCGGACGTGGAAGATCTGCGTCAGCGTTACGAGGAATTGCATCGCCAGCAGACCACCCTCGAGCAGATGCTGGCGGATCCCGAAAAAGGCCAGAACGCGATTCTTTATTACCGGCTGCTGGCGGTGTGGAAAACCTGCCGCAATCAGATACGGTTGCTGGCTGAGGATCTCAGTACCCGTCAGGACCAGGTGGAACGCAACAAGTTTCTGGAGGATTTCGAGCGCGACCGCAAGGCCAAGCTTGATGAACTTGCCAAGCAGTTACTGGGTGTGGACCGGGAGCAGGCATCGGTGCAGTCCGGCATTGACGAAATGCAGCAGGGACTCAAAAAGCTGACGCGATTCTGGCACCGCGGCAAGCGCAAGCGTCTCGAAAATGACATCATCAATGTCAGCGAGCACCTGTTGCCGCTGGAAACCAAGAAGCGTGAAATACTCGCGCGCATTGATCAGACCAAGAAGCTGCAGCCGCCACCCTGGGGCGGCATAGGAATTCCGGCCAGGCGCGCGATCAACCTCGCCTTACTGTCGTTGGCGCAGTATCTGTTTCTGCATTTTACCGAATACAACATTTCAGACATGGCGCGAAGTGCCGGTACCAAGATGGTATCCGATGTCAACTTCGGCATGGCCAATGAATGTCTTAAGATCGGCAACCAGATTCATGAGGTGGTGTTGAAGCTGCGCAACGACAAGAACCGTCCCGAAAAGCTCAAGCATCGCACCGAGTATCTGCGCCAGAAAGCGGTATTCACCAACGCGCAGGATACGATTCCGGAGGAATCCTGCCTCGATTACCTGATGCCGGCGTCAAAGAGTGAACCCACAATTGACACCGAGGCGCATGCCATTGCAGTCAATGTGCTGCGACTGAACTACTGGGATGTCCAGACCCTGCTGCTGAAGTCGCCGGAAAAGGCCGAGAAGCAACCGGAGTTGCAAGTCAGCGGCATCAATGCAGATTGATGGCGTTCTCAATCGCTGACGGGTTCCGGTTGTTCCTCGATCACGCGCGTACCGCGCGCTTTGTTGAATACCCGTGACGACCACAATCCAAGATCGTCCAGCAGTACATAGATGGTCGGCAATACCAGCAGACTGATCGCTGTTGAAAACGCCAGTCCGCCGATGATGGCACGCGCCATCGGGAAGTAGGGCGGGCCCTGACCGGTACCACCCAACTGGGTTTCACTCGCCGCCAGCGGCACCAAGCCGAGAATGGTGGTGGACATGGTCATCAGGATGGGCCGCAGCCGGTGGCTGGCGCCTTGCACCACCGATGCAAAACGTGACCAGCCTTCACGGCGCAGCTGGTTTATGTGATCGACCATCACGATGCCGTTGTTGACCACCACGCCCATCAGAATCAGTATCCCGATCATCGCCATGATGTCGAAAGTGGTATTGGTAATGAGAAAGAACCAGAACACACCGAAAATCGAAAACAGAATCCCGCTCAGAATTGCCGCAGGATGCAGCAGCGATTCAAACAGCGCTGCCATCACGATGTAGATCATCAGCACCGCCAGTAGCATGTTGGTGACCATGGTCTGCGCCGATTCGTCCTGTTGTTGAACGCCTTGTCCGAACTGCCACTGATAGCCAGGTGGAAAGCTGAGATTGTCCAGCACGGCCTTGATGCGCGGTCTTAGCTCGTCAAAGGTCATTTTTGGCGCCAGGCCCAGCGTGATACCGATGGAGGTGGCGCGATTCGTATGTTCGATGCTGGAAGGGCCATCCTTGACACTGAAGTCGACGACTGAATCGAGCCGTATCGCCTGACCGGCGGCATTGTAAAGCTGCAGGTTTCGCAACTGGTCCAGGGTCTGCCGGTCGCGCTTCTGATAAGCAAGGCGGATGTTGATTTCGCCGTCCTTGCCGCGAAATTCGGACAGCTGCTCGCCGCGCAGCACGACCATGACGGCGTTGGCGACCTGGGTGGCATTCAGGCCGACCTGGCGGGCACGATCAGGATTCACATGCAGGTGGATTTCGCGGGTGCCGGAGAGGGCATCGGCGCGTACATCAACCAGGCCTGGAATGTTTTCAAGCACCCGCGTCACGTTGTCGGCAAGTCCTTCCAGAACAGTAGTCGATTCACCGTTCAGTTGCAGATGAATGCCGCCATTATCGTCATTCTGGTCATCGAAACTGAGATGACCGATCGCAATGGACGGCAATCCCTTGCGGATTTCCTGTTCCAGAACGGCAGCCTTCTTGCGGTTCGGCAGATCGTCGCGCAGCAGTATCGTGGTCTGGGCCTGACCGTTGTCGTAGTAGCTGTAAATCGAGTTGTACTGGAATTCCTTTTTGTGCGCGAACAGATAGGTTTCAACGGTGTTGACGGCGTCTTCGACAGTATCGAGTGAGTAATGCCCGTTCAGGTTGTAGTTCAGCATCAAACGGGTTGGATCACCATTCGAGAACATGTCTTTCTTGACCAGGCCGATCGGTACCGCCGAGGTGATCACGACCAGCGCGATAAATCCGATCATCGCCCAGCGATGCGTCAGCGACCAGCCGAGCAGTCGTTCGTATCTGGTGGTGAGCCATTCGACAGCCGTCTTTTTGGTGCGTTCCGGGGGCGCGGGAATGCGCGCCGAGAGCATCGGCATCAGGGTCAGTGAGATGAACAAAGAGGCGATCAGCGAGACCACGATGGTGATCGCAACGTGCTTCAGATATACCGTGATCTGGTTCTGGGCGCCGAACAGGTTGGGCAGGAAGACAATAATAGTGGTCAGGGTGCCGGTGGTGACCGCCAGCGCGACCTCGCGCGCGCCGCTGATCGAGGCCGCAGCGGGATCGTTTGGATGCAGCTTGCGATGCCGGAAGATGTTTTCGACCACGACCACTGCATTATCTACCAGCATGCCGATCGCGAGCATCAAGCCCATCATCGAGAAAATATTCAGCGACAGTCCCATGAAGTACATGACGGCCAGCGCGATCAACAGCGAAAACGGTACGGCCAGCGTCACCATCAGCGTCGTGGAAATCTGACGCAGGAAGTAATACAGCACGATCAGCGAGAGCAGGGCGCCGAACAGACCGGCATTCAACACGCTGCCAAGCGACTGCTTGACGCCGTCAGCGGTATTGCTGATGTAGAAGATGTTGATGCCCTGCATCTCTGGCAGTTTTCCAATGGCGTCGATCTCCTTGACTACCCGTTGCGCCACCTCGACCATGTTGGCGCCGGTTTCCTTGTAGATATCGAGACCGATCGCATAGTGTCCGTCGAGGTGCCGGCCATAGGTACGATCCGGACTCGCGTAGGTGACATCGGCAATATCGCCGAGGTGCAGGTTCGGTGTCACCAGCAGCTTGCGGATATCGTCCAGAGATTTGTATTCGCCGCTGATCTGTAACAGCAGCCGTTCATCGCCGTCCGTAATAGTACCGCCGCTGAGCGAAAAATTGCTGCGCTGCAGCATGTCATTGAGCTTGTTCAGATCAACATGGTGCGCGGCAATCGCTTCTGCGTGCAGATTGATCCGTACCTCGGTCGGTTCGACGCCGTACAGCTCGACATGCGAAACCCCGTCCACGCGCTGCAACCGCGATTTCACGACCCGGTTAAGCAGTTCGTAGGAATGCGAGAGGTTGCGATTGCTGGAAAGACGGATCTGCAGTATCGGTATCTCGGCACCGCTCTCGCGATTCACGTTGATATGCCGGATGTCAGCCGGCAGCTGATCGCGTATGCCGTCAAGTTTGTCGAGTACCTGGATTTCCTTTACTGAAGCGTTTTCGCCCCAATTGAGCTCTAGAAAGATCTGCACCTGGTTGGCATCGGAGGTGGATTGCATGCGCTTGATGCCACCCAGGGTGCTCAGCGATTCCTCGATTGGCTTGGTAATCAGCCGTTCGACTTCCTCGGGACTGGAGCCCTGATACGGCACCTGGATCGATATATAGGGAAATTCGATATCCGGCAGAAACGCGAGCGGCAGCAACCGCGATGCGATCAGACCGATGGCCGCGAAGCAGGTGAATATCACCAGTACTGTGACCGGACGTTTGAGCGCAAATTCAGTGATATTCACGAGGCACTGCCTTGCTCGGCAATTGCCGAGTTCTGTATTTGCACATCGGGTTTGCGATCAAACAGTCCGTAGGCGACAGGTATTACCACCAGCGTCAGCAGAGTCGAGAACAGCATGCCGCCGATCACTGTGATCGCCATGGGCGCGCGGATTTCGGCGCCCTGGCCGATACCGAGTGCCATCGGCAGCAGACCGAGCGTGGTGGTGAGCATGGTCATCACAATCGGGCGCAACCGCGAGCGCCCGGCTTCCACCAGCGCCTCGTCACGTTCCATGCCGTGGGCGCGCAGCTGATTGACCAGATCGACCAGCACGATGGCGTTGTTGACCACGATACCGGCCAGCATGATGAGTCCGATGAATACCACCACGCTGATGGTGGTCTGGGTGATGAATAGTGCGAACACGGCACCGACCAGCGCCAGCGGTACGCTGAGCATGATGACCAGCGGATGAATCAGGGACTCGAATTGGGCTGCCATCACCAGATATACCAGGAAGATCGCGAGCCCCAGGGCGAGTTGCATGGAATTGAACGAGGACTGCATTTCTTCATTCTGGCCGGCCACCCGGATCAGTACCCCGGGCGGCGTCTGAACATTTGCCAACAGGCTTTTGACTTCGGTGGCAGCGGTGCCGAGATCACCCTTGGCGATGTTGGCGGAGACGATTGCGACCCGCTCCTGACCCACGCGCTGGATTTCGGCCGGACCGCTGGAGAGCGTCACATCGGCGACCGCAGACAGCGGCACGTTGCGGTTGCTGCCCGGATTGACGATCAGGTTGCGGATGTCGGCCAGGTTGGCACGTTGGTCTTCGCGGTTGCGTACCAGCACGTCTATCTTGCGGTCGTGCAGGGTATAGCGGGTAGCAACGTTGCCACGGACCTTGGCGACGACCACGCTGGCGATATCGCTGGTGGTCAGTCCGAGTTGCGCGGCGCGTGCCGGATCGATATGAATCTGGATCTCGGGTTGTCCGGCCTGCATCGAGTTCTTGATGTCGGTGAGCCGCGATGATGAGGCGAGTATTCGTGCAACGCGATTACTGACGGTTTGCAGTACATCGAGGTTGTAGCCTACGACTTCGACCTCAAGCGGAGTCGAGAGGGTGAACAGCGACGGGCGCTCGAACTTGTAAACCAGCCCTGGAATTTGCGCCAGCGTGGCACGCAGCGAGCGCATGGCACGGTTCTCGTCTTCGCGCGTGGCGCCGTCGTGGAGTACCACGTTCACCGTCCCGACATTCTCGCCGGCATCCACCGGATTGGCGTCCAGACGGTTACCGGTGCCGGCGACGGAATAGGTGGTGGCGATACCGGGCAGTCTGGCTGCCGCCTGTTGTACCTGCTGCACTGTGGCGTCGGTTTGGGTCAATGGCGTTCCGGCCGGGAGCGTCAATCTGACCTGGAACTCGCCCTGCGAAAGTTGCGGAATCAGTTCCACGCCCAGGGTCGGCAGAATCACGAGCGCCAAGGCCAGCGACGCGACGGCAGCACCCAGTACTGTGAGTTTGTGAGCCAGCGCCCAGCGGATCAGGCGCGGATAGCCGTTTTCAAGGTAACTGTACCCGGCATGAAATCCGTTCATCACCGGCGCCAGCAGCCAGCGGGAGATTTTTCCGGTGAGCCATGAAAACGAGAGCGTTCCCTTCAACAGCCAGTAGCCCGCGAAATTGAAGAACCAGGCAAAGCCGCGTGGCAGATAATACAAGCCGCGAGTGACGCGCGTGCGGGGTTCTGCACGTGGCGGATTCGGTCCCTTGCCGTCCACCCGCAGTTTATTGGCGCCGGCCACTCCGAGCACTGCCAGCATCGGGATCAGGGTCAACGCGGCCAGCAGCGAGAACACCACCGAATAAGTGACGGTCAATGACTGGTCGCGGAACAACTGGCCGGCAATGCCGGTGACGAATACCAGCGGAAAGAAGACCGCGATGGTGGTGAGCGTGGAGGCGGTGATTGCGCCGCCTACTTCGCTGGTACCTTCCTCCACTGCTTCGACGGTCGATTTGCCCATGCCGCGGTGCCGGGAAATGTTTTCCAGCACCACGATCGAACTGTCCACCAGCATGCCGATGGCCAGCGAGATGCCGCCCAGCGACATCATATTGAGCGTGATGTGCCCGGCATACATGGCGATGAAGGTGGCGATCACCGACACCGGGATGGTAATGCTCACGATCACCGTGGCCCACAGATTGCGCAGGAACAGGAAGATCACTACGGCTGCGAGCAGGCCGCCGATGATTGCGGCATTGATGACGTCGCCGATCGCAGACGAGATGAACACCGACTGGTCGTAGGTCTTGACCAGCTTGAGACCGGCGGGCAGGTGCGGAGTAATCCGTGTGATGGCCTGGTCCACGGCATGTGCCATTGAGACGGTATTGGCGTCGCCGGCCTTGTAGATGTCGAGCTCCACCGCTTCCTTGCCGCTGATACGGGTAATGGCCTTGCGCTCCTTGAAGCCGCGCTGCACTGTCGCTACGTCCTTGAGATAAATCGGCTGACCGTCGCGTACCGCGATCACGGATCTGGCGATGTCGTCCACGTTGCGGAATTCGTTGACGGTGCGTACCAGCAGTTTCTGATTGCCCTGTTCCAGCAACCCGCCGGACAGGTTCACGTTCTCGGCCTGCAGTTTGGCAGCGATATCGGCAATGGAAAGATGAAGTTCGGCGAGTTTGCCCTGATCCACCAGCACTTCGACTTCGTCTTCAAGGCCGCCGCTGACCTTTACTGCGCCGACGCCGTCCACGGCTTCAAGCGCCTTGGTGAGATCCTGGTCGGCATAGGTGCGCAGGAACTTGAGTTTGCGTGTCTCGGCGTCCGGGGTATGGATGTCCTTGAGGGTCGCCGGCGTGCCGATCAGGCCGTAACGCATGACCGGCTCGGTGGACGGATCAAAGCGCAGCAGCACCGGACGTTTCGCCTCGGTGGGCAGTTCCAGCGCGTCGATCTTTTCCCGCACGTCCACGCCGGCATAATCCATATTGGTTCCCCAGGAGAATTCGAGCGTCACGTCCGATTCGCCGGGCCGTGACACCGAACGCACTTGCCGCACGTTCTTGATGACGCTGACCGCTTCCTCGATCGGTTTGGTCACCAGATTCTCGACTTCTTCCGGTGCCGCGCCGGGCAATTCAGTGCGCACCGTGACAGTGGGGTAGGACAGTTCGGGCAACAGATTCAGCTTGAGGCGCGCAAGCGCCACAAAGCCGAACACCAGTACCGCCAGCGTGACCATGCCAATGGTCACGCGGCGCGAGGTTGCGAGTTTTACGATGCCGAGAATCTTGGGGGTGTTCACGTGACGGCGCTCCGCTGGCTTCAGTCGTCGGAATTTATGTCGTGCTCGCAATCATTGGCGTCCTTGCCCTCGATGACGGCAAAAGGCCTGAATGACTGGATGCTGGCGGCCAGCTGGTCCTGCAGCTGTTTCAGCGACTGCACGTCCTTGCAGATCGGTAATGCCCGGCGCTTGAATTTCATGGCACGGTCGTGCGCCTCTTTGTCTATGCTGTTTTCGTCCTCAC
>DASUXE010000099.1:0-5048 GCA_036378075.1 Gammaproteobacteria bacterium | reverse complement strand
GTGACCGACTGCAAGCTCGCTCACAGGTACCAGATTCTTGCCTCCGCATTCTGGACACAGCAATTCAATTGTCTGCATGTTCCTTCTCCACATCAGGCGCAGAAAAAACTGGCGTGTCTGGCAGTCGCCAGACACGCCGTATGTCAGGAGGCCTTGACCGGAATACGCCGCGGCATGCGGGCTGCTGTCTTGCCAATGGTGATTTCCAGCACGCCCTTGTCACATTTGGCCGAAATCTTGTCCGGATCCGCCGAGTCCGGGAGCATGAACTGACGATGAAATTCGCCATACTCACGTTCAACACGACGGTAGCCATCCTGCTCTTCCTTGATTTCTGATTCACGCTTTCCGGCGATTTTCAGGACACCGTTTTCCATGCTGACATCAATGTCTTTTGGATCCACTCCCGGAACATCGGAACGGACCTCGAAGTGATCATCGGTTTCCTTGATATCGACCGCCGGTGTCCATGCGGCATTCGAATAGTCGACGTCCTGCAACAGCCACGGCCAGCCATCGCGAGCGGCGAACATGCGATTGATATCATCGGACACGCTGCTCAGAAAGCGTCTTGGTTCATAACGGGTAATATTCATGTGACTTTCCTCCTGCATATCGGATACACCGAGCCCCGCATTCAGTTCAGACGTCGGAGAACTCGGTACAGCTTCTACAGCGAAACTATGCGGCAGGATGCTCCAAAGTGCATTGATATGGGTCAAGCAGATGACGTGATAAAAACATTACATAAGATTTAATGAGTCATTTGTCGGTCTGCCTGTCACCGGTCCGTATTACCGCGCGGGTCTGATTACGGCGGAACACGGTGCAACCTTTCAGTCCGAGCCGGAAGGCGTCCCTGAACAGTGCCGCTACTTCGGTGTGCCCGGCAGCCTCGTCCAGGCTGACTGTTTTGGAGATGGCGTTATCTACCAGCGGTTGGATGGCTGCCTGCATCTGAAGCTGCCGGGCCGGCGAAATATCGGCTGCGGCAACGAACGAGGAGGGCAGCGCCGCATCATCGTGCAAGCGATGCCAGAGCGAGACAGCATAGTCGGTAATCGGATATTCAATGTCGCCGGTAATGTCGTGAATCTTGCGGTGCATTCTGAAATCGAACACCGGTTCGATGCCGCTCGAAACGTTGTTGGCCAGCAGGCTGATGGTGCCGGTGGGGGCAACGGCCAGCAGATGACTGTTGCGAATGCCGTGTTTCCCGATGGCTGCGCGGATTGCGGGAGGCAAGCGGGTGACAAAAGCGCCTTTCAAATACATGTCAGCGTCGAATGCCGGAAACGCGCCGCGTTCCGTTGCGAGCTGCGTGGAGGCGAGGTAGGCTTCGTCGCGCAGCAAGGTGAACAGCCGGATGACGAAATCGTGAGCGTTCGAATCGTCATAGCGGTGTCCCAGCATCGCAATGGCATCGGCCAAACCTGTTACGCCAATGCCGATTCGACGTGTGCGGCGTTCGCGTTCTGCCTGTGCTGGCAGCGGAAAATGCGACACGTCGATGGCGTTATCGAGCATGCGTACTGCGTCGTTCACCATCGGCCGCAACGCTTCAAAGTCGAAGGTGGCGGCAGGAGAAAAAGGCCGGGTCACGAATTCGACGAGGTTGAATGCGCCCAGATTGCAGGCCCCGTACGCAGGCAATGGCACTTCTCCGCAGGGATTGGTGGCGCTGATGGATTCCTGGTACCAGAGGTTGTTTTCCTGGTTGATACGATCGACAAACAAGACGCCAGGGTCGCCTGTCGCTGCGGCCGCCTCGGCAATGTCGTTCCATAGCTGCCTTGCCGGCAGAACCTGATATATGCGACACACGACCGGCTGCTGGCGCCCGGGCCAGCTGCGCAGCACCGTTTCAGATCGCTGGTTGTCCTCAGCAGCAGCTGCGTCTGCAGGAAACACCAGTGACCAGGGTTCGTTACGGTCGAGCGCCTGCATGAATGCATCGGTGATCTGTACCGACAGATTGAAATGTTCGAGGCCGTTGGTGTGGTGCTTGGCATGAATGAATGTGCCGATATCAGGATGATCACAGCGCAGCGTTGCCATCATGGCGCTGCGACGCTGACCCAGGGACTGGATCGTTGCTGCCGCGGTATCCCAGATTCGCATGAACGAGACCGGACCGGAGGCGATATTGCCGGTATTTCGGGCAGGACTGTGCGCAGGTCTGAGGGTGGAAAAATCGTAACCGACACCACCACCTTGCTGGAGGGTCAGGGCACCTTCTTTCAGGCTGTCAAATATTCCCTCCAGTGAATCGGGTATGACACCCATGACAAAACAGTTGAAGAGCGTGACGCGATGCTGCGTGCCGGCACCGGCAAGAATGCGTCCGCCTGGCAGAAAGCGAAAGTTGTGCAAAAGTGTCTGAAACTGCTGCGTCCAGAAGCTGCGTGTGGATTGGGGTTCCGGCGCGGCAAGCGCGCTGGCAACGCGATGCCAGGTGTCCTCGACGGTAGTATCCATATGCTTACCATCGATTCGATACCGGTATTTGGTTGCCCAGATATGGTGTGAGACCGAATTGGTAAAAGGTGATGGATGCTTCTCAAGGTCCACGCTCAAGCCTCAGCTACCGATTTTTCCTCACGCATGGCATCCTGCATCAGACCGAGTCCGCATAATGCGCCGTCAAGCACCGCTTCGGTGACCTTGCGCGGGCGCACGGCATCACCGACGGTAAAGACATGCGGTACAAGTTCGCGCAATTCGTATTCCAGCCGGTTGTTCGGGCGCGCACCCAGGCACAAGACAACCGTGTCTGCGGTCAGCCCGAAGACTTCCGTACCGCTCTGGAGATTGACCGCGTCCGCTTCGATGCTCAGCAGCCGGGTATGCGGCATGATCTGCACCCCCAGCGCCTTGAGACGACCAAGCAGCAGAGTGCGATCATCCAGTGGAGCGTCGTCGGCTATGTCACCGGCGATCTCGACAATGGTGACGGCGTGACCCTGCATTGAAAGGTATTCGGCCGTCTGTGCACCGGCGCAGCCACCGCCAGCGATCAGCACCGAGCCGTAGGCCTTGCTGAGCCCTTCAAGCAGGTCGCGGGCAATAATGACGTTGACGTTCTTGACGCCGGGAATATTCGGACGGACGGCGGTTGCACCGGTGGCCACGATTACCGCGTACGGTTTTTCGGCAGCCACAAGTTTGCTGTTGACGCGCGTATTCAGCCGAATCTCGACTTCCGGAAGTGCGTCGAGCTCGCGGCGCAATTGCTCCATCAGGTATGTCCAGTCGCGGCGATGTGGTGCCACGGATGCGGCATGCAGTTGACCGCCAAACTGGCTGGTGGCTTCGCAGAGAATGACCTTGAAGCCGGCGCGTGCTGCATAACGGGCAGCGCTCATGCCGGCGGCGCCCGCACCTGCAACGATAACCTTGCGACCGCGGCCGACACGGCGCAAGTCGCCGAATTCGCGTTCCCGCCCGCACTCTGGATTCACAGTGCACCACACATCACGTTGTTCAAACAGACGGCTGATGCAACCCTGATTGCAGGCGATGCATTTGTGGATAGTCCGCGTCTGGCCATGTTGTGCCTTGAGTGGCCAGTCGGGATCAGCCAGCAATTCCCGGCCCAGGGCCACGAAATCGGCTTGCCCGTTTTGCAGCACAGCTTCGGCAAGTGCGGGAGTACGCAATTTTGCTACGGCAATAACAGGGATGTTCACGGCCTGTTTTATCAGTGCGGCATATTTCACCAGCGGCGCGTCTGCGATTGCCATGGGTGGAATCATCTGCCCACGCGTATAGGATCCATAATTGCCGGCTGACACATGTACCGCCGTGATATTTTGCTGCTCAAGCCAGCGCGCCAGATCGACAGCATCCTCCGGTCCCATCCCGCCGGGTACCATCTCATCGGCGGATATACGTACTGTAATGGGGTACTCGGCTCCAGCCGTTTCGCGGATTGCTTCGATTATTTCCGATAACAGGCGCCGGCGGTTTTCAACCGATCCGCCATAGGCGTCGCTGCGCCGGTTGCTGAACGGCGACAGAAACTGGTTGATGAGATAGCCGTGTGCAGCGTGGATTTCCACAAAATCGAATCCGGCGCTGCTGGCGCGGCGCGCCGCTTCACCGAACGCGTGAACCAATGCATGAATTTCTGCCGTGTCCAGAGCATGTGGCAACTCGCCGAGCAGCGGGCAGGGAATTTCCGATGGCGCGACTGGCTGTTCGTGGCTGGTCTGGTGGGTAGTCTGACGTCCTGCGTGAAACAGTTGAATACCGATCAGTGCACCGTGTGCATGAACGCTGTGCACAGCCTCGCGCAATCCGGCGATCACGTGATCGCCGTGCAAGCCGAGCTGATGCCGGAAGCCCCGGCCCTCGGGACTGACAAAACTCGCTTCGAGAATCAGGCTCCCGACACCGCCCTGTGCAATGCGCTCCAGGTGCGCCAGATAACGCGGAGTCATGCGGCCCTGTTCGTCGGCGTAGTTACGGACCATGGGTGCCATAAACAGGCGATTTTTCACGGGCAAGCGGCCGAGATGTCCGGGGGTGAACAGCAGCTGGCCAGTCATAGCAATGTCTCCACCACGAGTCTGACTTGTTTCAGATTACGCTGATGTCCTGCCGTGGCACTGATCCAGATCAAGGACCTACATGGCCGTTCCACCTAGAGTGCAAACAGGCCAGCCATGATTGGCACATTGTGAACGGATGTGGAGGACAGAATATGAATGCCATGCCATTTGGGCCGGGCGAAAGCCGTGAATTTCAAGCCAGGTTATCCGCCAGACGGGAAGTCCTGCGGGAGGAAGTCAGCGAGGCCTTGCAGGATATCGGGCCGGGCAGCGGCGCGGATCTTTCCGGCCAGGTGCATGATCTGAAAGACACGTCGCTTGCCGGCATGCTGACCGATATGCGTCTCGCCGACATGCACCGGGATATCCGGGAATTGCTGGATATTGATGCAGCGCTACGGCGTATGCAGGCGGGAACCTATGGGATTTGCACGGATTGTGGCGAGCCCATTCCGTTGTCGCGCCTCGATGCCTATCCAACTGCGAAACGTTGCC
>DASUXE010000098.1:0-3519 GCA_036378075.1 Gammaproteobacteria bacterium | reverse complement strand
TGGCTGGGCTGGATATTTGCCCCGCGTCTATTGGTGGCGATTCTGGCGACCAGCAATTACTGGCACAGCAACATGGTGCTGTGCGTGCTGACCTGGATCTGGGCGTTGGGCGGCGAGGGTACCGAAAAAGTCGTGGTGGTGCGGACTGCGCGTTAGGGTTTTGACGTTGCCGCCGATCGCGTCCGAAAACGGCCGGTCTGGAAGCAGCCGGTCAACTACGCTGTATCGCGATGATTGCCGCCGGTTTCCAGGAGACCTCCATGTCCAGATATCTGTGTGCAATATTTCCGCTCGTCCTTGGTTTCCCTGCAGTTGCGGCGTCGGCGCCGGACTGTTCGGCCGGACATGCGGCGGCGGCCGTCGCTGCGCTTGACACGGAATACCAGGCAGCCGTGGAAAAGAACGACCTTGCCAGCATGGAGCGTCTGCTGGCAGACGATTTCGTGCTGGTCACCGGCAAGGGCGCGGTGTATTCGAAACGGGATTTGCTCGCGGATGCGCGCAGCGGTCACACCCGCTATGAA
The DNA here is from genome assembly GCA_036378075.1 of Gammaproteobacteria bacterium. Classification (GTDB taxonomy): domain Bacteria; phylum Pseudomonadota; class Gammaproteobacteria; order Natronospirales; family REEB76; genus DASSKW01. Next base: position 2,995 of record DASUXE010000098.1, on the reverse strand, counting down.
CATCAGGCGGACAGCCGGCAGACGGTGCGGGTCTGGGGGCATACCGCAGTCGTGACGGCGCTGTTGTGGTTGCAGGGCAACACCGACGGCAAACCGTTTGATTACCGGCTCTGGTTCAGCGACACGTATGTTTGTGGTGCGCATGGCTGGCGCTACGTTTTCGGTCAGGCCTCCACTCCGTTACCGGGAACGCGCTGAGCGATCTCAACGGATTGACATGGGTCATGTGACCTTGAGTCAGACCGGACAAATCGGCCGCGACGCGACGGGCTGATATATGCTCGCTGTTCAGTGGCAGCGGTTTCGGATGTGTCTCGATCATGAATCTGCGTTCCGGTATTTTGCTGTGTCTGCTGTGCATGCCGTTTCCGGCGGCGTGGGCGCAGTCGCTGAGTGATGAAGTCGGCCGCGATCTGAAATCGCCGGCTATCGTGACGCAGTTTTCCGGCGGCGAGACGTTGCGGCTGCCGGTGCCGCTCGCCGGGTTCTACGCAGCGCGCCACGATGCACCCGGCTGGGTTGCCGATGCCGGTCCCCTGCCGGCAGCGCAACAAATGCTTGAAGCAATACGCCGCAGCCGCGACGATGGCCTGTCGCCGACGGATTATCATTTTCATGCCCTGAATGGTTTGCTTGATTCGCTGCATGAAGAGGGGCTGCCGCCGGAAGCGCGTCGGCAACGGCTTGCTGCCTTGGAGTTGCTGTTGAGCGATGCGTTCTTGCTGCTGGACTTGCACGCAGCAAACGGGCGCGTCAATCCTGCCGACATGACACCGCAGAAAGCCCGCGCCGGGATTTTGGAGCCGTTATTCCAGCAGCTGAATGCGGTAATGAGTGGCGCAGATCCGGTCGCGCTGATCGAGAATAACGAGCCGCATAACTTCGAGTACCGTTCGTTGCGCGCGGCGTTGTCACGCTATCGTGCGATTGAGGCCGGCGGTGGGTTTCAGCCGGTGCCCGCGGGTTCGACGTTGCGCGTCGGCGATAGCGGTGCGCGCGTGGAGTTGCTGATCGCGCGACTCGAAGCCGACGGTGACCTGAATTCGGCCGATATTACCGGCCCGGGAGCAGTGTACGGACCGGCAGTGTCGGCGGCGGTGAAGCGGTTTCAGTCGCGATATGGATTGCAGAGTGATGGTGTTGCCGGCGCAGCGACCATCGCGGCGATGAACGAGCCGGTTGAGCAGTTGATAGAACGTCTGCGCTTGAACATGGAGCGCTGGCGTTGGTTGCCGCGCGACCTGCCGGCCACGCGGGTCATGGTAAACATCGCGGGATTCCATGCGATCCTGTTCGATCAGGACAAAAGCGTGCTGGATGCAAAAGTCATTGTCGGGCAGACGGCGCGGCAGACACCGGAGTTCAATGACCAGATCCGCTATCTGGTGGTCAATCCGTCCTGGGACGTACCGGCAAGTATTGCGGGCGAAGAACTGTTACCCAAAGTTCAGGCCGACAGCGGCTATTTGAAGCGGCACGGTTATGTGGCATTGCAGGGTTGGGGCGCGGCGGAACGTGAAATCGATCCGGCGAGCGTGAACTGGAAACAGTGGACCGCGGAAACGCTGCCGTATCACTTCCGGCAGGCACCGGGGCCGGAAAACCCGCTCGGCAAGGTGAAATTCATATTTCCCAACGGGTTTGACGTTTACATGCACGACACACCGGCCCAGGAGCTGTTCGGGGCCTCCCGCTGCACCTTCAGCCATGGCTGTATCCGCGTGGCACGGGCGATGGATCTGGCGGCCGCGCTGCTCAAGCTGGATGGCCGCCGGGACCCCGCGGAATTCCTGGCCCGGGCCGTGGCCAGCGGCCAGACCCAGAGGCTTGATTTGGATCATCCCGTACCCATATACATCGTATATCTGACCGCGTGGGTCAATGGGGCCGGGGTGCTAGAATTCCGGCCGGATGTGTATGAACGCGACCCCGAATTGTTACACGCGCTGAACGCGCCGTTAGCGGAGAATTCTTCTTGTTGTATCGCATCTGTGCAGCACTAGTTGCGCTGGTATCCGTGCAGGCGGTCAAGGCGTCGCCGCTTTCCAGTTTCGATCCGGGACGCGCCGGCTTTGCCGCGCAAGTGAAAGGGCTCGACATCGGATACCGCGAATTTGCCTTGTTCGCAATGCCCGGTGAAGTCGTTCCGGTTTCCGTTCCCGACTCGATGGCGCATTTTCAGACCCAGTCCACTGCCGGCAATTGGCGCGCGCTTGGCGTGAACAGCTGGCAATGGACCGCGCCGGTCAAACCCGGCCATTACACGCTCGATATCACGCGCGACGATGGTGCACGCATCCGGCTCGAGACATTTGTCCTGGTGCCCGCGACCGAAGTGCATAACGGCAAACTCAACGGCTACCGCATCGGACATTACCCGCAGCGTCCGCTGAAAGGGTTGGATATCTACAAGCCGCCGACCGGTTTTGTTGAAGTCACGCCAGCGGTGGCGCAGGTACACGTCTCGCCGCACTTCACGCTGGGCCAGTTTCTCTGCAAGGAAGGCGGTGGCTATCCGAAATACGTGGTGTTGCGCCGCCGGTTGTTGCTCAAGCTCGAAGCCGTGGTTGATTATCTGGATGCGCATGGTGTGCCGCCGGATGACATTCATGTCATGAGTGGCTACCGTACGCCCTGGTACAACGCGCAACTCGGCAACGTGCCGTACAGCCGGCATACCTGGGGCGATGCCGCCGACCTGTATATCAGTGGTCCGCATGGCGCAGGCGATCCCGGCGATCTGAATCACGATGGCCGCGACGATTATCGCGATTCGCAATTGCTGGCGGCGGACTTCAGCAAGCTGTTTCAGAGCCCCGCGTACGACTATCTGCGTGGCGGTATTGGATCCTATCCGGCAACCAGTACCCACAAACCGTTCGTGCACGTGGATGCGCGCGGGTTTCGCGCGCGCTGGTAACTTGCCGGCGGCGCAGCCGCGCGGACCGCATTGCCGCTCAAGGCATGCATGAACGGACTGGAGACCGTTCGTATC
>DASUXE010000097.1:0-8077 GCA_036378075.1 Gammaproteobacteria bacterium | reverse complement strand
CGGGCAAGGAGAAACCCTCGCTGAATCCGTCCGATAACCGGCACACGGTGGGCGTGATCCATGAAGCGGATGCGGACACCATCAAGCGCGCGGTGGATGTCGCGGTTGCTTCACAGCCCGAATGGGATGCCACTCCTGCTGAAGTACGTGGCGGAATCCTGCTCAAGGCAGCCGACTTGTTTGAACAGCACAGTGCCGAGCTGATGGCGTTGTGCGTGCGCGAAGCCGGCAAATCCATTCCCGATTCGATCGCCGAGGTGCGCGAAGCAGTGGACTTCCTGCGCTATTACGCGCAACGCGCAGTGATCGATTTCGGCGCGCCGATCCGGATGCCCGGCCCGACCGGCGAGCGCAATGAATTGTCGCTGCACGGGCGTGGTGCGTTTGTAGCCATCAGTCCGTGGAATTTCCCGCTGGCAATCTTCACCGGCGAAGTCAGCGCCGCGCTGGCATCAGGTAACTGCGTGCTGGCCAAACCGGCGGAACAGACCTCGCTGATCGCCGCCCATGCAGTCAGGCTGCTGCATCAGGCGGGCATTCCCGGCGAAGTACTCAACTTCATTCCCGGCCGCGGCTCGGTCGTGGGTCAGCACGCCGTCGCCGATCCGCGCATTGCGGGCGTGGTGTTTACCGGCTCAACCGAAACGGCCAAGACCATCCATCAGACGCTGGCCAACCGGGATGGCATCATTCCGGCGCTGATTGCAGAGACCGGCGGCCAGAATGCCATGCTGGTGGACAGTTCGGCATTGCCGGAGCAGGTGGTGCTGGATGTGATCGCGAGTTCGTTCAACAGCGCAGGCCAGCGTTGTTCGGCGTTGCGCGTCCTGTTTTTGCAGGAAGAAATCGCGCCGCGCATCATCGAGATTCTGCACGGCTACATGGGCGAGCTGAAGATCGGCGACCCGGCCTATCTCGACACGGACGTGGGTCCGGTGATTGACAAGGCGGCAAAGCAAACTCTCGACGATCATGTTACCTGGATCTCGCAACAGGGCAAGGTGATTCGCCAGCTGGAATTGCCGGCCAGCACCGCGTACGGCACCTACGTTGCGCCGCTGGCGGTGGAAATCGATACACTCGACATCCTCAAGCGTGAAGTGTTCGGCCCGATTCTGCATATCGTGCGTTACAAGTCGAAGGATCTCGACAAAGTGATCGATGCCATCAATCGCACCGGCTATGGTCTGACGCTCGGCGTGCATACCCGCATCGACAGCAATGCGCAGTACATCCAGTCGCGCATCCGGGTCGGCAACGCCTATATCAATCGCAACATGATTGGCGCGGTGGTGGGCGTGCAGCCGTTCGGCGGCCAGGGCCTGTCCGGTACCGGCCCCAAGGCCGGCGGTCCGCATTATCTGCACCGCTTTGCCACGGAGCGCACGTTGACGATCAATACTGCGGCGCTGGGCGGCAATGCCAGTCTGCTGTCACTGCAAGACGACTAAGGCGCGAGCATGACTATCAGCGTCTTCGATATCTTCAAGGTCGGCGTGGGTCCGTCCAGTTCGCATACGGTTGGTCCGATGCGCGCGGCGCGTCAGTTTCTGCTGGATGTTGAAGCGGCCGGCAAGCTGGATCAAACCCGCCAGGTGATTGCTGAATTGTACGGGTCGCTGGCGCTGACCGGCGCCGGCCATGGCAGTGACCGGGCAGTGCTGCTCGGGCTGGAAGGCGAAACGCCCGACGACATTGATCCGGATACCATCGAAACGCGCCTGCGATCAATTCGCGAAACGGGACGCATCAATCTGCTCGGCCGCAGTCAAATCGGCTTCGACGAGCCACTCAATCTGTTGCTGCACAAGGATCAGGTCTTGCCGCGGCATTCCAACGGCATGCGCTTCACTGCCCTGGATGGCGATGAGCAGACCTTGTTGAGTGAAGAATTTTATTCCATCGGCGGCGGATTCATCGTGCGTGGTGATGAAGATCAGGCGATGGCGAACGTTGCGGGTGCGCCGTATCCGTTCGAGTCTTCGCAGGAACTGCTGGAACTATGTCGAAAACACTCACTGGCCATTCATGAACTGATGTTGGAGAACGAAAAAGCCTGGCGCAGTGAAGACGAGATTCGTGCAGGCTTGCTGAATATCTGGTCGGTCATGAAGGCGTGTGTGGCGCGCGGCATGCGGGTGGAAGGTGAGTTGCCGGGTGGTCTGAAAGTGCGCCGGCGCGCGGCCAAACTGCATGCCCAACTGCTGAAAGAAAGCAAAGGCATGCTGCTGGACGCGATGGACTGGGTGAACCTGTGGGCGCTGGCGGTCAATGAGGAAAATGCCGCCGGTGGCCGTGTGGTCACCGCGCCGACCAATGGTGCGGCCGGCATCATTCCGGCAGTCGGGCATTACTACGAACGCTTTGTGGAAGGGGCGGACGAGTCAGGAATTTTCCGGTATCTACTGACTGCCGCGGCTATCGCGATCCTGTACAAGAAGAACGCCTCAATTTCAGGTGCCGAGATGGGCTGTCAGGGCGAAGTGGGGGTGGCCTGTTCCATGGCCGCGGGCGGGCTGGTGGCGGCCATGCAGGGCAGTCTGGGTCAGGTGGAGAATGCTGCCGAGATCGGAATGGAGCATAACCTAGGGTTGACCTGCGATCCTGTGGGGGGGCTGGTGCAAATTCCCTGTATCGAGCGCAACGCCATGGGCTCGGTCAAATCCATCAATGCGGCACGCCTGGCCCTGCGCGGGGACGGCGAACACCGCGTCTCGCTGGATCAGGTGATTGCGACCATGCGCCAGACCGGCCACGACATGCGCAGCATTTATAAGGAAACCTCGCTGGGAGGCTTGGCCGTCAACGTCCCGGAATGCTGATTTGGCGGCCCGTCGAAGGGGCTGTTTGATTTGACAATAAATGTTTTCTGGTTGATTATTCCCAATCGTGACACAGGCCACGATACGCCTACTCGCTGGGGCAGCCGGCGTGTCGGGCTATGGAATCGCAGGTTTTACCGCTGACTCTCATCGCGGTACTGCACAAAGGGCGTCCGGCTGATTCAAGGACTCGATCGCCTGCAAGATGGGCACGCTGATGCCGCGTTCTGCCAACCAGCTTGAGGGTGACATTGCACTATGTACCGGATACCAGGCTTGCGCAGATGGCGTCGCGTCTCTGGAAGCATTTATCTGGCAGCGCTGCTGGTGTTTGTGCTGGGCCTCGGTGCGACCTATGCCACCTATCGGGTCATGCTAAACACTGAAATGGCGGCCCGCACCGCGCGCTTCAGGCGTTACGCCGAAGAGATCAGTTACGCGATCAATGCCCGCTTTGCACAGTATCTGGCGGTGCTGGACGGAAGCGCCGGGCTGTTTGCCGGATCCGACGACGTGTCGCCGGACGACTGGAAGGAGTTCGCGACCGCGATCACGCTTCAGAAAAACTATCCCGGCATCTACAGTCTGCAGTACCTGCAGCTGGTGACACCGGCACAACTGCCCGGATTTGTCGACAAGTTACGACAAGCGGGGGTGCAGCACTTTCGCTTCCGTCCCGGAGGACGGAGAAACATCTACTGTCCCATTGTGTATGCCGAACCGGAATCGATCGCCGGCTTTGCCCGGGGATTTGATGTCTGTAGTGCCGAAAGCGGCGCGACCCTGTTGTTCAGCGCGCGTGATTCCGGTCAGGATCTGTTGAGCGCGCCAATGAACCTCCGCGATGTGAACGGTACAGCATTACGGGGAGTTGTGGTGGTGCGGCCCCTGTATCGAAAACATGCGCCCCTCAACACGATTGCCGAACGACGCAGGGCGGTCTATGGCTGGGTAGCCGCAACACTGCCCATGCAAAACGTGATGCACGGCGCCATTCCAACCGGCACCGCGATCAGTCTTCGAATCCGGGATGCGGAAATTTCAGGGCCGGACAGCCTGGTGTACGAGGAATCATCCATGTCGACGGCTGCGACCGATCCGGTGTCGGAACTGGTCGATTTTCATGCCGATTATTCATTGGCGTTGCCCGTTGCCGGACGCCGTTGGGTTCTCGGGTTCCGTGAAACCACCGGCATCCTGTGGATACCAGTCATCATGGCATTAGCCGGGGTATTCATCACGGTTCCGCTCTCGCTGTTGATTCTCAATCTGGGGTTGACCCGTTCGCGTGCGCTGGCAATGGCCGAGACGATGACGACGGCGTTACGTGAAAACGAAGCACTGCTGTCGTCGATGACAAACAACATATCGGACGGCATATATCGGGGTTCCCTGGATCGAGGTCTGGTGTATGTCAATCCTGCGCTGGCCAAGATGTTCGGATTTGAATCGCCGGAGGCGATGAAAGCGGTGCCGGGTCCGATACATTATGTGCGGCCGGAGCGTCGTGAACAGTTGCGGCGGCTGCTGGAGCGTCATGGTGCCTACCGCAACGAAGAAGTTGAGTTTCGCCGCCAGGATGGCAGCGTGTTCTACGCCATCAACAGCGCGGTCGCGATCCGCGGGCCTGATCAGAACATCCTGTACTTCGACGGGGTAATTTCCGATATCAGTGAGCGTAAACGCGCCGAGCAGCAGGTGTACAGGTTGGCGCATTACGACACCTTGACCGGGCTCGCCAACCGGACTTTGCTTCGGGACCGGCTGGAACAGGCGCTAACGGATGCGAAGCGCCGCGGCGAGCGTATCGCTGTCATGTTTCTGGATCTTGATCACTTCAAGAAGGTGAACGATTCATTGGGGCACGAGACCGGCGACAGGCTTCTGAAAGCTGTCAGTGAACGATTGATAGAGTGTCTGCGCAGCAATGATTCGGTAAGCCGGCAGGGTGGCGACGAATTCATTCTTATCGTGCGTCAGATCAGCGATGCAGAATCAGCGGCCCGCACCGCGGAAAAAATCCTGCAACGTGTATCCGGCCTGTACCGGGTCGGGCCGCATGAGCTGCATATCACGACGAGTATCGGAATCAGCCTGTTTCCAGATGACGGCAATGATTATGAGATACTGATTCGCAATGCGGATATCGCAATGTATCAGGCCAAGGAGCAAGGCCGCTCGAATTACCAGTTCTTTACCCGCCAGATGACCGCGCGTGCTCACGAGCGACTCTCGATCGAAAATGAACTGCGGCGCGCCCTGGAACGAGGCGAGTTCGCGCTTCATTACCAGCCACAGGTGAGCCTGCAACATGGCAGGATTGTCGGTGTCGAAGCGTTGTTGCGCTGGAATAGCCGTGAGCATGGCATGATTCCACCGGCAACATTTATTCCGATTGCAGAACAGAGCGGACTTATCGTGCCGATCGGGGAGTGGGTGCTGCGAGAGGCGTGCGCCCAGATCAAGGCCTGGCAGGAATCAGGATTGGGTTCGATTCCCGTTGCGGTCAATCTGTCTGCGGTGCAATTCCACCGGCGCGATATAGACCGGACAATATCGGAAACGCTAGAAGATGCCGGTATTGATCCGGCATTGCTGGAACTGGAGCTGACGGAAAGTACCTTGATGCAGGAAACCCGTGAAATCATTGAGCTGATGAAACGTCTTAACGACGCCGGTGTGCGTCTGGCAATCGACGATTTTGGCACCGGATATTCGAGCTTGAGCTACCTCAAGCGTTTTCGCATTGACCGTCTCAAAATTGATCAGTCGTTTGTGCGGGACATCATCACCGATCCTGATGATGCCGCAATCACCAATGCAGTTATCCGTCTTGGTCATGGTCTGAAGGTGGAGGTCATGGCGGAGGGGGTGGAAACGGTGGAGCAGATGCAGTTCCTTCGCGAACGCGGCTGCGACAGCATGCAAGGTTACTATTTCAGTAAACCGCTTCCTGCCGACGCGGTTGCCCGTCTGTTCCGCGAAGGCCGTACTCTGGAATTCGGAACATCCGGAATATCCGCAGATCACGTTGGAACCGATGCTTAGCGTATAATCAGATCGGTTAGTGCGGCTGAAGCGGGAGAACGCCCGTAATACATCAGTCTGCATGCATGGAATTCGGCACGCAGGTTTTCAGATTCCGGATGATGCGCTGGATTCCTGGAGATACAGGAGGGCAGTACAGTGCGTGATGGTGTGGTCAGTGACCCGGTCTGTGGCATGCATGTGAACCCGGCTGGGGCCGAGTGGCACAGCGAATACAGCGGCAAGACCTACTATTTCTGCTGTCAGGGTTGTCGTGACAAGTTCAAGGCTTCACCTCAGCAGTATCTGAGCACCGCAGGTGCCAAACCCGGATCAGCGCACAGCCAGCTACACCAATCATCCGTCAAGACTGCAAATGGTGAGCAATGGACCTGCCCCATGCATCCCGAGGTGCTGCAGGATCACCCCGGCGCATGTCCGAAGTGCGGGATGGCACTTGAGCTGCTGCGACCTGGCAAGGAAGCGCAGGAAGACCCCGAATTGCGCAACATGACCCGGCGTTTCAGGGCGGGCGTGATGCTGGGTTTGCCGCTCATGCTGATCGCGATGCGGACGATGCTTCCGGATCGCCTGAGTCAAGTGCTGACGGGTGTTGACTGGAGCTGGATAGAGTTCTGTCTGGCGACACCAATTGTGTGGTGGACCGGATGGCCGTTTTTCGTACGTGCAGTCAACTCGTTGCTGCATCGCAGCCTGAACATGTACACGTTGATCGGTCTCGGGGTCTCGGCTTCTTATCTATACAGTGTCGCTGCATTAATTTTGCCGCAAGCATTTCCGGCGGATTTTCGCAATACCGATGGCAGCCTGCCAGTCTATTTCGAAGCGGCGGCGGGGATTACCGTGCTGGTGTTGCTGGGCGAGGTACTGCAACTGCGTGCCCGCAATTCGACTTCCGCAGCGATCCGATCGCTTCTGGATTTGGCGCCTCCGGTTGCCTGGCGCATCGACGCCGACGGCGACGAGAGGGAAATAGCGCTTGGAGACGTACACGAAGGCGATCGGCTCCGGGTAAAACCCGGCGGCAAGATACCGGTGGATGGCGTTCTGCTGGAAGGTCGCAGCCAGGTGGACGAGTCCATGCTTACCGGTGAGCCACTGCCGGTTGAAAAGTCCGCTGGCGACAGCGTCACTGCCGGTACGCTCAATGGCACAGGCAGTTTCATCATGCGCGCCGAAAAAGTAGGTGAGGCGACATTGCTGGCACGCATCGTCGCGCAGGTGTCGGAAGCACAGCGCAGCCGCGCACCCATTCAGTCGCTGGCGGACCGGGTTTCATCCTGGTTTGTTCCCGTTGTCGTTGTGGTCGCGATAGCCACCTTTGTGATCTGGTATCTGGTCGGGCCTTCGCCGCAATTCGCGCACGCGCTGGTCAACGCAGTAGCCGTTCTTATCATTGCCTGTCCCTGTGCGCTGGGGCTTGCCACCCCCATGTCCATGGTAGTGGCAATGGGGCGCGGCGCGCATTCAGGTGTGTTGTTCCGCGATGCTGCGGCGCTCGAGCAATTGTGCGACATCGACGTGCTTCTGCTGGATAAGACGGGCACCTTGACGGAGGGTAAACCCGGGTTGCTGTCGGTAATATCGACCGGGATCTTGTCGGAGAACCAGTTACTGGTATCGGTTGCCACGCTGGAATCATCCAGTGAGCATCCGCTCGCCGCCGCCATCGTTTCGGCCGCCAAACAGCACGGCCTTGAGGTCGGCAAGACAGAGCAATTCGAATCGATCACGGGGCAGGGTATCAGGGGGTTGGTTTCCGGTCGGCGAATGGCAGTCGGTAACGAACGCTTGGCTGCTGCGTTGCAGGCAGATATAACCGCGTCAGCCGCCGATGTCCGGCAGCTGCGCGCGCAGGGCGCCACGGTAATGTACGTTCTGGCCGATGACCGGCTCGCAGGGATCGTCGCGGTCGCCGATCCGGTCAGGACCACGTCGCGCGAAGCTGTTTCGGCACTGAAACGCATCGGTCTTCAGGTGGTGATGGTCACCGGTGACAATGAGGCGACCGCTCGCGCTGTTGCGGAGCAACTTGGCATTGATGACGTGATAGCCAGCGTGTTGCCGGACGGCAAAGTCGATGCCGTGCGCGAATTCAAGGCGCAGGGCAAACGCGTTGCCATGACCGGTGACGGCATCAATGATGCACCCGCACTTGCGGCGGCTGACGTGGGTATTGCCATGGGAACCGGTACCGATATAGCAAT
>DASUXE010000096.1:0-4157 GCA_036378075.1 Gammaproteobacteria bacterium | reverse complement strand
TAACAGGCGTAGTGCTGCCGCCCTGGGTAACCGTGACTGCATCGCTTGCTTCTATCGACGCTTCCGTAACCGGCTCATCAAATGTCAATGTGAGGGTATCGCTGTCGGTAATCAATTCGCCCTCCTGGATCGAACTGTCGGTGACGAACGCGCCCGGCATATCGAACGTTGAGAGCCCACTCAATCCGGCAACGGTAACAACACGCCCCTTGTATACGTCTGCAGCTTCGATATTTTCCATGTTGCCTGCGGACACTACGCGCGGCGACAGCGGATTACTGATATCGAGTACCACCAGACCGCCGCCTGCCGCCGATACAAACAGCAGATTTCCGAAGCGGCGCAGACGCACCGCGCGCCCTGCGTGCGCCATCAGGGTCTGATCGAGCGGCACAATTACCTTCTGATCAGGCTGGTTCTTGTTGAAGATTTCAACGCCGCCGCTGCCCAATGCAACGATCAGGTAGGGCCCGTAGGCATTGATATCGAATACGTTTCCGGCCACCGCATAGTCACGTGTCAGTTCTGGATCATACAGATCGACAGCTGTCACATCACCCGAAGCAGTATCGCCCGGTCGATTTGCCGTATTGGCATCGAACAGTGCGCAAGCCAATTCTGTCAGCCATTCGTATTTGCCACGTTGACCACCGCTATACAGCCAGTCGCCATCGCGGGCCAGCGCATTGCTGCCCGTCACACCCGGCAGCACGCCCATATCAACCGGATCGGCAGCATCGTAGTAACTGATGCGATGCACGACGCCTGTGCTCCCGACCGGTCCGGCAGCGTGCTGACAGGGATCTTGCAGATCTGTATTTGGATCCTGCATTCCGGTCGCATGTACTGCAAAGGCGGTATCGCCCCACTTCAACACATCCGTGACATCGTCGCCTCCATCATTGGTCGGCAAGGCATTGATTACCTGCAAACCGTTCTCGTCGTCGGCATTCAGCTGCGCAACGCCGCCCGAGCCGTTGGCGACAAATAGCCGTTTATGGGTTACGCCACCGATGCGCTCGTTCGCTGGATCAAGTCTGATTGAGTCAATCGGCATTTCCAGTTGCACATTCGATAACTCATCGAGACGCTTCTGTTCAGATGCTGTCAGCGTACCGCCATGAGACTGCTTGCCTTCCAGGGTCGCCTTTTCGACGTATTCGCTGAGCAATGTCTGGCCGTCGCTGCCGCTCGGCAGGGAAGACACGCCGCCGACCAGGATCGGATTGATCGGGTCTTGTATATCGAACGTCGCTGCACGCAAGGTTTCAGGGAACGGCAGACCCTGAATCATGTGGGTGCCGTGACCGTCGTAAACATATCCGCCGTTGGTAATGGCAACGCCGGTTTGCGGGTCGATATACAGGTCGGTCGGGAACGCGTCGCTGGCACGGTGCGAGACAAGCAGTTTCAGTCCGTAGCCAAAGCCATCGTTACCTGTGAGGGTGGTCGTGTTGCCATATTGATCCTGACCTACGACATCATGCAGTCCCGGAGTGCCACTCAGAGTGACGGCTTGCAGCGTCGTGGACGACAGGACCTTGATGCCCGCCACCGGCAGCGAACCGATGCGAATCTGCAGCCCATCTTCCACAGTGTTGCCGGGCTGGAAACCGCTGCCAGTAATGGTGATTGTCGTGCCGCCGGTAATCGGCCCCCATTGGGGCGACAGGTGGTCGAATTTTACCGGCGCATCGACCGCCAGCGCACCGTGGAGCACGGCCGATTGCCAGACACCATCGGTTTCAGCTTGCAGCGTGATATCGAACAGGCCAGCGGACTGCAAGCCCGGAACCTCGACAGTGACGATTAGTGCACCAGCTTCCTGGGTGCTGGGCGTCACTGCACTCACATGTGCGGCAATACCACCAACATAAACCTGGATTCGCGACGGATCGGATGGTATCCCCTGCCCTGCGATTGTGATTTCCGCGGGCTTGTTCTGCGGGACACGCCGCGGGACCACCGACTCCAGAGAAAGCGCATCGGCACGGTCACCACGGAATGTCAGCTCGAAGCGCTGGGTCTGTGCCAGCGTGTAAAGAACGATCTGCTGTCCGTTGGGCAGCGGTTTGACCGATTCGATGCCCGCATTCGCAACAACCGTCAGTTTTTCTCCCGGTTGCAGGCTGGATGCGTCAGTAATCTGCAATATGGCGTCGTTATTTACGATCGTCGTCTTGACCGGAAGCGCATTGCCAGCGTTATCGAGAATCGCAAAGCGATGCAGGTTGTCGGGGGCCAGGTCGATTGCCTTGTTGAAATGCAGTGTGACCGTGAGATTACCCTGCGCATCCTGATCCAGAATACCGTCACCCGGATCAATGCCCGAAACCTTCATGGTCACGTCCGGGGTAACCTGAACGACGCTGCCTGTGGCGGTTGCACCCGTTCCATAGGCGCCGTAACTGCCGGCAACAATCACATCCACAGTGGTACCCGGCGTCGCTTCCATACCGGCGGTCAAATGCGGATGCAGCGGATCGGTCACGTCCACGGTACGCACACCTGCCCCACCCATGGCGAGATAAAGCGTCGTACCGCTGATATCGACGTCATACACAGTGCCGATGCCGGTCAGACGAGACACCACATTCGGATGCTGCGGGTCTTCGATATCGACGATGACCAGCCCATCCGATCCACAGGCGAGATACGCATAATGGCCCGCAACAACCACGCGGCTGGCCGGTATGGGCAGGCTGCCGACGATCTGCAAACCGCCGTTGGCACCGGACTGCAGCAGGTAGAAGCCTCCGCTTGCGGGATCGCCTGCGTCGCGGAGACGGTTGCCTACCAGATCGATATGTCCGGACACCGCCGCGTATTCTGCCGGTGAGTCCGCGCCCGTCGGTACATCAGCCACGTCCAAAGCCGTCTGGGCATCAGGCAGTACCAACTGGCTCATCAAATAAGTCTTGGTCTGGATTGAGGCATCGACCAATCCCACGCCGCCATTGCCCATGGCGACCAGCGCCCTGTCGTTCAATACGCGAATACCGCGCGCGAAATTACCAGGCAACGGCAGTTGGTCGATTACGGTTGCACGCTTGATGTTGTCGGAATCAAATCCGATGATGAAGAGTTTCGCGCCATCCGTGCCTGTGGTGCCGTTGGCACCAGGCTTCGCCGCGGTTACAAAAACGCGGTCCTCACCGTGTTCGAAATAAGTCGCAACACCAAGCGCCAGATAACCATCCGGCAACGCGACCTGCGCCAGCAGCCGGTCGTCGACGCCATCGCCATTTTCATCGATCAGGTGACGCAGATCGTCCGCGTTCAGCGGATGTTGCGGATCGCCCGTGTAGGTTGAGGCATCGACGTTGTAAATCCGCACACCTTCGCTGCCGGCGGCGGTAACCAGATAGGTTTCGGTCGGATCCAGGACCGTATCATAGATCTTGCCACCTGCGGCGATATCAGACTGAATCGGCTGCAGATATTCAAAAGCATTGGGCAACGTCGCCGACTCGCCGTTATCCAGTGTCACGGTAATATCCGCCTTGCCGATCCGGCCTTCCGGCGAAACCACCGTGATCGTGTTCGCGTCCAGCACCTTAATGCTGTCAGCGGCCGCGGGTATTCCGCCAAACGCCACGCTCACTCGTGACAAGCCCGGACGGAATCCCGCCCCGGTAATCGTCACCGTCGTACCGCCGTTGATATTGCCCTGTGCCGGGCTGGCACCGTTCAACACCAGCGGCTCGACATACTGCAATGCCCCATCACGCGCATCGCTGGCGCCGTTCTTGTTAATCACCTGCAACTGCGCCGGACCTGCCAGATTGGCGGGCGCTGAAACATGATATCGCGTCGTGGTCGCATCCACCGTTTCCGTGGAAACGATACTGGCCGGTTTACCGGCGACCAGGAAATCCGGGGTAACGGCATTCGCGACGTCCACGCTGATGGTGCCACCGCCCGTCGAAACAACAGTGGGCGTGACCGCACCAAGCACGGGTAACGGTGCGTTATCAGGTGCGGTCGCAAACTGGACGACATGATCGAACAGCCCCTCGCTGCGGCGGCTGCCGATGACGCCTTTGAGCACGATGCGGTATTCCGCATTGGCATTCAACGACGCAGTCGGCGTCACCAGCACGCGCCGCGCATCATTACTGTCAACGGAAATATCTACCGGCACCGTGACACCGGTT
>DASUXE010000095.1:0-2843 GCA_036378075.1 Gammaproteobacteria bacterium | reverse complement strand
GCTGACCTGCCAGGGACGGGTGACCTACCGGCTTTACGAGCAACACTTCGATGTGGATTTCCGCCGCTATTTTGCCGCCGAGTTACGCGACATCGAGGACATGGCGGCCGATGGCCTGGTCAGGCTTGACAGCGAGGGCTTTGTCCTGACCCCTGCCGGACGCCTGTTGATGCGAGCGGTTGCGATGGTGTTCGACGCCTATCTGCGGCAGAAAAGGAACAGTCGAAGCCCGGCAGCTGAGCAGGCAACGCGGTTTTCGAAGGTGATCTGATTCTCACCGCTATTTATCCTTATGTTCAAATGACGGGGACTGCCCGCTGACACTTGGCCTAGGGTGTTCAGCTGAGGTAGTATCTGGAGCCGGTCCAAATTTCAACTGCGAGGGAGCGCCAGTCTCCATGAGTGTCACGGCATCGCAAGAACGTATCGATCTCAATGCCTTGCACAAGGCATGCAGTACATGCTCGCTGTCAGATTTGTGCCTGCCAATGGGACTCAATCCTGAAGACATGGGACGCCTTGAGACGCTGGTCCAGTCTTCGTTGCCGCTGCATGCGGACGAACACCTGTTTCGGGTCGGCGATCCGTTCCAGGCGATCTATGCAGTACATTCCGGCTGTTTCAAGACCTACGTCGTCGACGATACCGGACGCGAACATGTGCTCGGATTTCATCTGCCCGGCGAGCTCATGGGCCTGGCCGGCATTTATCCCCGACGGCACCAGGTCAATGCGCTGGCGCTTGATACGGCAACGGTTTGCAAATTGAGTTTTAACGAGATATCCACGCTCGCAACGCATATGCCCAGTTTGCAGGTGCAGCTGTTCCGCCTGATGAGCAAGGATATCGGCAGTTCCAATGCGTTGTCGGGCGATTTTACCGCCGAAGAACGGCTTTCCGCGTTTCTGATGAGTATATCCAGGCGGTTCCACGCACGCGGCTATTCGGCGACAGAGTTCATGCTGAGGATGACACGCCGCGATATTGCCAACTATCTGCGGCTTGCCACCGAAACGGTGAGCCGGGTGCTGGCGAAATTCCAGGATGATGGGCTGATTGCCGTCGAACGCCGCGATGTAAAAATCCTCGATATCGGCAGGCTCGGCAACATGTGCCGCAGCGTTCCACAACTCTAGTTCCGGTCCGGGATTCGTTGCCCGGTGATCAGTTACAAATCCGCTGCCGTCCTGTCACGGATTTCCCGCGACCTGGCGCAACCGTTGAATGAATTCATCCAGTTTGGGCCAGTAGGCGGCCTGCTCAATTTCGTTATCGGTGATCGCGAGCGTTGCCGTCAACGGCTTGGCAGCAAGCATTGCGCATTGCCTTGCGGCATTCTCGGCACCTTGACCGCCGTAAGTGCAGAAGAACGCAATATTTCTGAAACCGTTCTTGTGCCTGCCAATATAAGTCCGCATCGGTGATGCCAGTTGTTTCATCCACACCGAGGCACCAAGTACCACCAGGTCGTATTTCGACGGATCGACTTTTCCGTCTTCGATTGCCGGATGTCTGCCAAGCAGTACATCGAACAGTGAACGTACAAATCCAAACGGACCGACACGTGAATGCGCATCGCGTATCTCGTCAATATCCCAGTTTTCGAGATGCGCGATCTGTCTGGCAATCGACGCGGTATACCCGGTGCGTGAGTAGTAAACCAGCAATACGTTGCTCATGACGGCTCCTGTCCATGATGATATCGTGACGTGTCAATTGCACGACCCGAAAAAAAGCATAGGCCGGTGTAAATTGGACGGTATTGATCTAAATCAACTACTGATGATTTCACGCCGGAGCTTGCATAGAATGCAGTCTGTTGCGGCGGATTCGCACGTCATTGAATTGCATCGGGGAAGCCAGTGAGCATACGCAATCTGAACTATCTGTTGCAGCCGCGCAGCGTGGCCCTGGTCGGGGCAAGCCCCAAACCGGGTTCGGTTGGCCGGGTGCTGGCGCGTAACCTGATGACTGGCTTCAAAGGCGACCTGTTTCTGGTTAATCCCAAGCATGAATCGATAGACGGCAGGCGTTGCTGGCCAAGTGTCGCCGCGCTTCCACAGGCACCGGATCTCACGATCATCTGTACACCCGCCGCCACAGTACCGGCGATAGTCGCTGAGCTCGGTGCACGCGGAAGCCGGGCTGCGATCGTGATCAGTGCCGGTTTTGGCGAGGGCAGCAAGGGCGACGGCACCAGCCTTCAGCAGGCGTTACTGGACGCGGCAAAACCCAGCACGTTGCGTATTCTGGGACCGAATTGCATCGGCTTGCAGGTTCCGGCACTCGGGTTGAACGCCAGTTTTGCGGCAACCGCCGCCACGCCCGGACATCTGGCCTTCATTACCCAGTCAGGTGCACTGCTGACCGCAGTACTGGACTGGGCGCAGCCGCGCGGTATCGGCTTCTCGCATCTGGTGTCACTGGGTGACATGAGCGATGTGGATTTCGGCGACATGCTGGATTATCTCGCCGGGGACGGTCAGACCCAAGCCATACTCGCCTACATGGAAGGCGTCACGCAGACGCGCAAGTTCATGTCAGCGGCACGTGCTGCTGCGCGCATCAAGCCGGTGGTGGTAGTGAAGGGCGGTCGCCACGCAGAAGGCGCGCGTGCCGCCGCAACCCACACCGGCGCGCTGGCGGGTTCCGACGCCGTTTATGACACTGCGTTTCGCCGCGCTGGAATGCTGCGGGTGCCGAGTCTGGGCGCGTTGTTTGGCGCCGCGGATATTCTCACGCTGGCCCGGCGTCCGAAAGGCAATCGGCTGGCCATTGTTACCAATGGCGGCGGCATGGGGGTGCTCGCCACCGATGCGCTGATGGACGATGCGGGTCAGCTT
>DASUXE010000094.1:0-3327 GCA_036378075.1 Gammaproteobacteria bacterium | reverse complement strand
AAGGTTCTTTCATCAACAGGTCGGTCACTCTCTCAGTCTGCGCGAAGTGCTGATGAGCAACAGCGGACCGCTTGGTCGCCCGGTCTCAATGTTTACATTCTGGCTAAATAGCGTCCTTACTCCGGACAATCTCGCGGCATGGAAGCTCACCAATATCCTGATCCACGTACTATGTGGGCTGCTGGCAGGTTTGTTGGCGATGGAGCTGTTCGCCGCCGCACCAAGCGATCACGGCATCGAACCTCGTTACCTGGGCGCATTCGTTGGCATCGTCTGGTTATTGCATCCGCTGCAGGTCAGCACCGTGCTGTACACCGTACAGCGCATGACGGAGCTGGCGACACTGTTCAGTTTTGCCGGTCTGTATGCGTTCGTGCTTTCACGTCGCGCACAGACCCACGCCACGCTCGGGCGGACACTGCTCGGTCTGACCATCATGAGCCTGGCAGCAATTCTGGCATCGCTATCGAAAGAAAACGGTTTGTTGTTGCCGTTTCTGGCGCTTGCAATCGAAGTGCTGCTGTTTCACGGCGCCGGTACAACTGATGCGGCACGCGCGATCAAATATTATTTCGGCGGTCTGTGCGCATTGACTCTGACCGGAATTTTGCTGCTGCTGGCATTGCGGCCGCAATTTATTTCAGGCGGCTATGCATTCCGCGACTTCACCTTGGGACAACGTCTGTTAAGCGAGCCGCGCATCCTGTTTGATTACCTTTCGATGCTGTTGTGGCCGACGCCGGACAGGATGGGTTTTTTCCACGATGATGTGATGCTGTCGACCAGCATAATACATCCGCTCACCACACTACTCTCCCTGCTCGGCTTGATCACATTGGCTGCATCTGCATGGATTGCGCGCAAGCGCTTCCCGCTGTATGCCGCGGGTGTCGCGATTTTCCTGATCGGTCAATCCATGGAGTCTTCCTTCGTTGCCCTTCAACTGATGTTCGAACACCGCAACTACCTGCCAGGCTTCGGAGTCTTTCTCGGAATTACCGCGCTGGGCGGCCGGTTACTGGAAAGACGTAGCCAATTACTCCAAGGCGGGCTGGCGGCCGCCATCCTGGTGAGCCTGACGTTGCTACTTGCGGTGCGCGTTATGTATTGGTCATCCGATTTGACCCTTTACACAGCCGCCGTGCGGGCGCATCCGAAGTCGGATGCCGCAGTCGCGGGACTCGCGCAAACCTATCTCGATTCCGGAAAACCAGATGCGGCCCTTCAGGTGCTCGCTGCGCATAAAAGCTTCGGTGCACAGTTGCAACGCGCTTATATCGAATGCAGAATGCATGGAAATCTGCCTGCCACTCGATTTGCATCACTGTTGAATATGCCCATGGGGCATCTGGGCAGTTATCCGGTCACCGGCCTCGCAATGCTTGGCGGCCTCGGTATCAAAAAACAATGCCAGTTACCAGATGCCGCGTATAGCCGTCTCATCGATCGGGCGGCAGAGATTGATACCACCGGGCCAAGCCTGCGTTACATGCTCTACATATACAGCGGTTATTACCATCAACGACTGAATCAATTGCCGCAGGCGATAATCGCCATGCAGAATGCGCATCGCATGTCTCCGAACACACCCGTACCGCTGATTCTTTCCGCACGCTGGTATCTGCAGGCCGGGGACCCGATTCGAGCAACTAACCAGCTGGAGCAGGCATCGAGTATCGACCGTAAATATCATGCGGGCTTCGCTCACGACATTGCCGAGCTTCAGGCGCAGATCGCCGCGGCCGGGAATAAATTGCCCGCAAACAGACCGCGCTGAAGTTACATTTCCGGTATGCTTGCCCGACAATATTGCGATCCCCGGTAGCCATGTCTATTCTGAAACCCGCGCTCAGCATCGTTCTTCCGGCCAACAACGAGGCGGTGTCCCTGCCTCGGCTGCTGACTGAATTGAAGACCTTGTTCACCGATGCCGAAATCATTGTGGTCGATGACGGCTCTACCGATTCGACCACACAAATTGCAGAACAGGCCGGTGCGCATGTCCTAAGGCATCCCTACCCGACCGGCAACGGGGCGGCGATCAAATCCGGCGCCCGCGCGGCGCGTGGCGAAACCTTGATATTCATGGATGCCGACGGGCAACACAGCGCCGAAGATGCACAACGCCTGCTGGCAAAACTGGAGCAGGGTTACGATATGGTGGTCGGCGCCCGAGACCGGGCTTCGCAGGCATCGTTTGGCCGCAATCTCGCCAACGGCTTCTACAACAGGCTCGCCAGCTGGATCGTTGGGCACCCCATCGCAGACCTGACTTCCGGATTCCGCGCCGTCAAGGCGGCGAAATTCCGGGAATTTCTGTATATGCTGCCCAACGGGTTTTCGTATCCCACGACCATCACCATGGCCTTCTTCCGTGCGGGCTATCACCTCGCCTATGTGCCCATCGTGGCACACAAACGCACCGGCAAGAGCCATATCCAGCCGTTCCAGGATGGGGTGCGTTTTCTGCTGATCATCTTCAGGATCGGCACCCTGTATTCGCCGCTCAAGGTGTTTCTGCCGTTCAGCCTGGCGTTCTTCGTGACTGGCCTCGGCCATTACCTGTTTACCCTGTACACCACCCATCGCTTCACCAACATGAGCGCCCTGCTGTTCATCGCGTCGATCCTGGTATTCCTGATTGGGCTGGTCTCGGAACAGATCACCAACCTCCTGTACCGCCCTCAGGCCTGAGCCTCTCGGGGCGGCCCGGCAGGGGGGCAGACCGGCGGAAAATCAGGGTGGGATTGCAGATTTCACCCCCGGAATCAGGCTCCGCGCGGTAGTTGGACAATCGGGGGGGATACACTACTATTTAACAGACTGGGTCCCGCCCGCCGGGCTCACATGAGGTCCGATACAGGAATATGGCAACCACTTCCGTCAGAACAAGTTTGACCGGTCTGCCGCGCCGGCTGGTGGCCGATGGGCTGCTGGACGAAGCGACCGCAGCCGATGCCCAGCGCGACGCCGTCAAGGAAAAGATGCTGCTGGTCAGCTATCTGGTTCGCAACAAGAAACTGGATGCGCGCGCGGTGGCCAATGCCGCTGCCGAGGAATTCGGCGTCCCGATCGTCGACCTCGATGCCATGGATATGACGCAGGCACCGCTCAAGGATGTGGATCCCAGCCTGATCGAGAAACATCATGCGTTGCCGTTGTACCGCCGCGGCCGCAAGTTGTTTGTCGGGGTTTCCGACCCGACCAACCTGCAGGCACTGGACGAAATCAAGTTCAAGACTGGCCTGATTGTCGATGCCGTAGTGGTCGAGGAAAACAAGCTGGCACGCGCGATCGAAAAAGCCGTGCAGGCCATGGATACCTCGA
>DASUXE010000093.1:0-3842 GCA_036378075.1 Gammaproteobacteria bacterium | reverse complement strand
TGTGTAGCGACCGTTGGTATAGTACGGATGCCCGCCCGCCTGTGGCGGACGAACCAGCAAACTTGCACCACTCATGACCGCCTGATGCCTGGCGCGATGTGCATGAAGCAAGGCCATGGCATCAACCCACGTGAAATCGGCGCTGGCGTCGGGTGCTGTCGCGCGCTGGTACCAGTTTAGAGGTAGCGGGTTCAGATGTGGATAAAACAGGCGCGCACTGCGCCCCGGCAGCGGGTCGCCGGACATGTCATGCAGCACAGTGATCATAGTCATGCTTGCACCAATACCCAGACCAATGGCCAGCACCATCAGCGATGTCAGCACCGGATTGTGCTTAAGACTGCGTGCTGCCAGACGCAGGTAATAAACCCACATGTTCCCCCCTTGAATCCGTGTTGTTATTTTCTCGAGTCTATACGTTCCGTGTGGCAATCGCAGGTGGAATTGCAGCGGCCCGCAGCGCGGGACTCAGAACCGCCAGCAAACCCAGCATCCAGAGGCAGACAATGCCCACGGGTATGTAATACCAGGAGATAGGCGCGACGTCGAACAGGTTTACAAGCCAGAAATTCAGGGCCACGGCGAAGATACTGCCCAGCGCAACACCGATGCTGGTGATCAGCCAGTTTTCCATCATGAAGTAGCGCACGATGTCGGTTTTTCTTGCGCCGAGCGCCCGGCGCGTGCCGATCTGCCGGGTACGCTGACTGACGCTGAAGCTCGCCAGCCCGACAATGCCTAGTGCGGTAATGGCGAGAATCAGACAGATCATTACCGTAAGCAGCACCGTCAATGCGTGATCTGCCTGGAACGTGTTGGCTTCATACCAGTCGAGCGTGCGCAAGTGACGCACATAGGCGCCGGTATGGGTTTTGGCGAGTTGACCGTCTACTTCTTTCATTACTTCATCACGTTGTCCGGGCAATGTGCGCACCATGAAGTCGCTGAACTTGTTTTCCAGTGCCGCGGGGAAAATGGCTGTCAGAGCGTAGTTATGCCAGCTGGGATAGCTGTTGGTCAGGGTATCGACCACGCCAATCACGGTGACCGGATAACGTCCGCCCGCCTCATAGAAGATCTTGCCCAGCGCATCCTGGCCCGGAAACAGCTTGGTGGCGAGGGCACGGGAAATGATGGCAACTGGCGGCGGGGTGTATTCGTGCCAGCCGGTATGCACGACTTCCTCGTGAGTAAAGTCGCGGCCTTCCGCGAGACGCACGCCGAGCGTTTTGAGGGCGTGGTCGTCCATGTAGTATTCGCCTTCATCCACCGTGGGTGCCTTGGGGTCGGATTTGGTTGAGATCCCGTCAGTGGAGCCGCTGCCACTCAGGGGGACGGAACCCGTATAGGCAGCGTCCACTACGCCTGGAATGCGGCGCAGCACGTCGAGATCGGTGCGGATCATGTTTGCCGCGTTATAGTCCGGGCGATAGGCAGTCATGCTTACCACGAAGATATTGTGCGTATCGATGCCGGTGGGGCGGTTCATCATGACCAATCGACCGTGAATGATGAATACCGCATTGCAGACGATGGCAAGCGTAAGCGCAATTTGCAGGGCGATCAGGATGGCGCCGGTCTTGTTGCGCAGCATGGCACTCAATATGGGGCGAATTTCCATGACGATCTCCGTTATTGCAGCTTGAGGTACATGGCGGGAGGGATGCGAACCATGCGCCATGCCGGGTACAGCCCGGCGATCACGCTCGCGATGATAGCGAGCAGCAGCGATGTTCCCACCATGGTCCAGTCCAGATGCGTGACCCGTGTGGTGCTGGTGAGCAGATGACGCAGTCCGAGCAGACCGAACCAGCTCAAGCCGAGACCGAGTGCACCGCCTGCCAGACCGATCACTGCTGTTTCCACCACATACTGGCGGAACAGCGTCATGCGGCTTGCGCCAACCGCGCGTCGCAAGCCGATTTCACCGGAACGGCGCAGAAATTTCGCCAGAATCAGGCCGACGGCATTCAGCATGCAGACCATGAGAAACATGAATGACAGTCCGACCAGCGCGCGTACCTCGACCGGCACGACTTTTCTGTAAGCGAGCCATTGCGTCACGTTGCGGAGGTGATTGTTGAGCGGGCGCGGGAAACGTCCGAGTTTCTTCTGTTCGTCGGCATAGGCGTTAAGGAAGTCGTGATACGCATCCCGGTCGGCTGCGGTCGGCAGCTGTGCCCAGAACTGGATCCAGACGCATTCGGAGTTCAGAAATCCCTGGAAAGTGTGGTCGCCGGTATCTTTCCAGCAACTGGTATTGCCGTTGTTCTGCAACTGCATCGGTGCCGTCAGACTGAACGGAATGTAGAGGTCCTCGGTGTCGCCGAACTGGCTGTTTTCAAGATCGTAGAATTTGGGCACCGGGTTCCAGCGCTTGAGCACACCGACCACACGGAACCGGTGATTCTCCAGGGAAATTTCCTTGCCGACGCTGTTGGCACCACCGAACAGCTTTTCATTGGTTTCCTGACTCAGGACCACAACCTGTTCGGCGTCCTGGTCGGCGTTTTTGCTCCAGGGCCCGCCGTATTCAAAGGGCACGTCGAACATGGGAAAAAAATCGTTGTAGGTGACGCGGGCGATCACCATGAATGGCTTGATCGACGGGTTATCGCTTTGCACGGTCAGCGCCGATTGAAAGCTCGCATTCTGGTATTGAGCCTTGTCGGCCTGCATCAGCGCGACCGCATCCCGGTAGGTGACCTGAGTAGGCGGCTCGTCCGGTTCCTTGAACGGTGAGTTGCCACCCCAGCTGTCCAGTTGCACTGCGTAGAGCTGGTCACTCTTCTGCGGAATGGGGTTGCCGGACATGACGTGATAGATCGCCAGGGTGGTGGTCGCCATGCCAATCCCGATGGCAATGGCACTCACCATGAGCGCCGTCAGTATCGGATTGCGTTTCATGCTGAGCAGTGCAAGCCGCAGATTGTAGGTAAACATGTCTCTGTCCTCAGGCGTGTGCGCTGGTTTCGTGTGTCTGTGGCTCGGCAACCTGGGCATTGAGGTCCATTACCTGGCCGTCCAGTACATGCACGCTGCGGTGCGCGCGGCGCGCGAGTTCCGGATCGTGAGTAACCATGACGATGGTGGTGCCGCTTTCGTTGATACCTTCCAGAAGATCCAGCACCTGACGCGCCATGAGTGAATCCAGGTTGCCGGTGGGTTCGTCCGCCAGCAGGATGCGGGGGTCGCCCGCCAGCGCCCGGGCAATGGCAACGCGCTGCTGCTGACCGCCGGAAAGCTGCGATGGCAGGTGTTTCATGCGCGATGCCAGTCCAACCACTTCCAGCGCTTCGCGGATGCGCTGCGCGCGAGCCGCTGCCTTGAAACCCCGGTAGCGCAACGGCACGTCAACGTTGTCGAACACGTTCAGATCCGGAATCAGATTGAAGCTCTGGAAAATGAAACCGATGCGTTCGTTGCGTATGCGCGAACGCTGATCGTCGTTCAGGTGACTGACATCTTCGCCATCCAGGATATAGCTGCCGGTATCGAACGATTCCAACAGGCCGGCGATATTGAGGAATGTGGTCTTGCCGGAACCGGACGGACCCATGACCGCCACGAACTCGCCTTTTTTCACTTCGAGGCTGAAGTCTCTCAGTGCGTGGGTCTGTACCACGTCGGTCCGGTAGATCTTGCTGATGTTCTGCATGCTCAACATGGGGTTCACTCCCGGGTTATTTCAGGTAGACCGTGTTCGCGTTGTCGAAGCCGCTGGTGTCGGAGATGACGAGGGTGTCGCCCTCCTTCACGCCGTCCAGGATCTCCACCTGGCCGATGCTGGCGGCGCCGGTGTGGATGGGGGTGCGGGTGGCGATGCCGTCATGCACCAGGTA
>DASUXE010000092.1:0-2634 GCA_036378075.1 Gammaproteobacteria bacterium | reverse complement strand
AAGCCGGCTATTGTGATTGGTAGGGAATTTCGTGTCAATTCAGCAGCCTGGAATAACTCCCGGGTCGAGACCTCGGCGGCTGGCTGAATCACCAGAAACCAGGGCTCCGGCAGCTCGTCCAGCGGCGTCAGCTGCTCACCCACCCCCTCGGCCCAGGCCGCCCGTCCCTTCACGAATACCGGTACATCTGCCCCCAGCTCCAGTCCCAGCGCGGCCAGCTGTTCGACAGACAAGCCCGCACCCCACAAGCGGTTCAGCGCCACCAGGGTGGTGGCGGCATCCGAGCTGCCGCCGCCGAGACCGGCCTGCGCCGGCAGGCGCTTGTGCAGGGAGATATCGGCACCCAGGCTGACGCCCGCGGCGGCCTGCAGCCGATGGGCGGCGCGTACCGCCAAATCCTGATCAGGAGGAATACCTGCCGGACCGGCAATCCGGACAATCCGGCCATCGGCACGCACCCTGAAATCCAGCAGATCGCCATGGTCCAGGAACTGGAACAGCGTCTGCAGCGTGTGATAACCGTCCGCGCGCCGGCCGGTGATATGCAGGAACAGATTGAGTTTTGCGGGTGCCGGCCAGTTCCGGCTGATACTTGGATCAGTCATGGCGCAACCGGGCTATTGGCTCTTCGCTGGAGGATTATTCGTCACTTGCCACGTTTCGATGGCGAGCTTGATGCGCACCGCATCGCGCTGGATCGTGAGCCGGGTCGGCAGATCATGCCCGTCAAACGGCGCGTAACTGAGGTAACTGACGTGCCAGCCGCGCTGGGCCAAACTCACCAGATGCCCGCCGGCGTCCACCTGTTTGTCGAATGGCATACCGGGCGCCGGCAAGCCGATTACCCAGTAACGCATGCTCAATACCGGCAACGGCACATGCAGCAGGCGCGTGAAATCGCGTTCCGGATCGGTGGTGATGAAGTCATCGCCGCGTGAACTCTTCACATGCAACACGCCGCCGTCGCCACGGATATCCAGCGCACCGGCACCGAACGGGCCATGAAAATCGAATTGCAGCGAGGCGCCCTGCTGCTGCCAGTTCATGGAACCGCTGCCGCCTTCTTTGCCATTGATGATCCCGACGCGCCCTTGCATTTCCCAATCGTCGATCTGCATCAGGCTTGCCCGCCGGTTCTGCCAGGCCCGCTCGTTGGGCGGACCCGCCGGTGCAGTCCCCGGTATGCTGGCACAACCGGCCAGCATCAACCCGGTAACCATCAATAGCGCGCGCCAACTCATGGCGACACCCGGCTACGCAAGTTCTTCAAGTCGGTGCTGTCCGGATGCTGCTTCAGGGCTGCCGCCCAGAGATCGTGCGCTTCCTGCTTGTCACCGGCCGCAAGCAATACTTCGACCAGATGCGCAGCGATCTGTGGATCGTTCTGACGCTGATAGGCCTGCCGGAGATAGGTGACCGCAAGCTTGGTGTGACCCAGCCGGTATTGCACCCACCCCATGCTGTCCATGATGGCTGGATCGTCCGGCATCAAGTCGAGCGCCTGCTGTATATAACCCAGCGCCTCCTGGTAACGCGCTGAATGCTCCACCAGCGTGTAACCGAGCGCGTTCAATGCTTCGGCGTTCGCGGGAGATTGCCTGATGATCTGTTGCAGATCGCGTTCCGCTGCCGATATCTCGCCCATGTTTTCCTCCAGCAGGGCGCGCGCATACAGCAGGTCCGGGTCGTCTGGTTTGGACTGCAACGCATCGTCGAGCAGCCGGCGAGCGGATTTGACATCGCCGTGATCGGCAAACAACTGGGCTTCGGCCACGCGCAACTGCGACGAGACATCCGGGTTGTCGGCAATCACGTTGTCGACGAACTTGCGTGCCGCGTCGGGAAGG
Source organism: Gammaproteobacteria bacterium (assembly GCA_036378075.1). Lineage (GTDB taxonomy): Bacteria > Pseudomonadota > Gammaproteobacteria > Natronospirales > REEB76 > DASSKW01. Next base: position 787 of record DASUXE010000092.1, on the reverse strand, counting down.
TTGCTGGCAAGCAGTACGCGGACAATGGCGATCTGCGCCGGCAACCACCGCTCGCCATCCTCTACCTGACGATACCAGGCCAGGGCCTCCGGATAATCGTGCTGCAATTCCGCGGTATTGCCGAGAAAATAGGCCGCGGTACCGGGTTGTTGTCCGCTGTTGAAGAGGCGCAGAAAGTAGTCGTGCGCTGACTTGAATCGGCCCGCCGACAATTCGAGCAGACCCAGCGAATACAGCGCCTGATTATTCGCCGGTTGCTGCTTCAGTACCGTTTTGAACTGGGTGGATGCGTCGGTATCGCGTCCCGCCTGCGCCAGCAATGCGGCATAGGCGAGCCGCAGCGGAATATCGCCTGCTGCGGCCTTCAACCGTGGCTCGATAATAGCAAGTGCGGCATCGTATTTGCCCTGTGCGGCAAGCGCACGCGCCAGCAGCAGTTCGGCGCTTTCGAGCCGCGGTTTGATGGTCAGTACCTGACGTGCCTGCTGTTCGGCGAGTGCGGCACGCTGATAGTGCAACGCCAGTTCCGCAAAGGCGTAATGGGCATCGGCTGATTGCGGTGCGTCTTCGACCAGCCGTTGCATGACCGGCAAACCGTGCGCGGCGTCCGCCTCCTGACCCAGCAGCATCGCAATCGAGAGATAGCTGCCGCCGGACGCGTCGCCGAGCAGTTGCGCAAAATGCCGGGCGGCATCCAGCGGCTTTCCCAGCCGCGTTTCCAGCACCGCCCGGAAACGTAGCGCGTCCGGATCGGCTGGCGCGAGCCGCAGCCAGTGCTGGTCAAGTT
>DASUXE010000091.1:0-8597 GCA_036378075.1 Gammaproteobacteria bacterium | reverse complement strand
TGCTGGCGGGGGCTGCCATCAACTTTTTCGTCGGCAAGCTGGTGAAACGCAGCGGCGCAAGCATGGCGGATCGCGTGCTGGGCGTGATTTTCGGTTTGGCGCGTGGTGTCGTGATCGTGGTGGTGCTGACCCTGGTGGCAGGCTTCACGTTCCTGCCGCACAGCCAGAGTTGGCGCAAATCGCGGCTGGCACCCTATGCGGAAGTATTGGCACTGGATATGCAGCACCTGCTCCCGGCAGATGTGGCACACGAACTGGCCGCGGATGCGGGTACTGCTGGTGGATAATTTCAACGAGGCGTTTGCATGTGTGGAATAGTCGGAATTGTCGGCCGCAGTGACGTCAATCAACTCTTGTATGACGCGCTGATCGTATTGCAGCATCGTGGTCAGGATGCCGCCGGCATCATGACCAGCGATGACAGCCGGCTGTATCTGCGCAAAAGCAACGGCCTGGTACGTGATGTGTTTCACCAGCGCCACATGCTGCGCCTGCGCGGCCGCTTTGGCATCGGTCATGTGCGGTATCCGACGGCGGGTTGTTCCAATTCCGCGGAAGCGCAACCTTTTTATACCAATTCTCCGTACGGGATCGCGCTCGGCCACAACGGCAACCTGACCAATGCGCACGCGCTCAAGGAAATGCTGTTTCGCGACGACCGGCGGCACCTCAATACCGACTCCGATTCCGAGGTGCTGCTCAACGTGTTTGCCCACGAGCTGCAACGTACCGGTGGCGTGGAAGTCAGTGAAGGCGATATCTTCAAGGCAGTCAGCGAAGTACACCGTCGCTGCCGCGGCGGCTATGCGGTGGTTTCGATGGTGGCGGGCTACGGCATCGTCGGGTTCCGCGATCCGTTCGGTATCCGTCCGCTGGTCTTCGGCAAGCGTGAAACCGAGGCCGGCACCGAATACATGATTGCGTCTGAAAGCGTCGCGCTGGATGTGTGCGGTTTCGAACTGGTTCGCGACGTGGCGCCCGGCGAAGCCGTGGTGATAGACCGCGACGGCAAACTGCATACGCATCAATGCGCGGACAAGCCGCTTTATTCACCATGTATCTTCGAGCATGTCTATTTTGCACGCCCGGATTCGATCATTGACGATATCTCGGTATACAAGGCCAGGATGCGGATGGGCGACAAGCTGGCGGAAAAAATCCAGCGTGAGTGGGCGAACAACGATATCGATGTGGTGATCCCGATTCCCGACACCAGCCGTACCAGTGCGCTGCAACTTGCGAACGTGCTTGGCATCAAATACCGGGAAGGGTTCATCAAGAACCGTTACATCGGACGGACCTTCATCATGCCAGGCCAGCAGCAACGCAGCAATTCCGTGCGCCAGAAGCTCAACGCGATTGATCTGGAATTTCGCGGCAAGAACGTGCTGCTGGTCGACGATTCGATCGTGCGCGGCACGACCTCGCGACAGATTATCAACATGGCCCGCGATGCTGGCGCCAGCAAGGTGTATTTTGCTTCGGCCGCGCCGCCGGTGCGCTTTCCGAATGTGTACGGCATCGACATGCCCACGCCGCAGGAACTGATTGCGCATGACAAGAGCGACGAGGAAATCACCCGTTTCATCGGCGCCGACAAGCTGATCTATCAGGAGCTGGACGATCTGGTGGACGCCGTGCGGCGCGGTAACCCGAAGATACAGCGCTTCGATACTTCGGTATTCTCGGGCGAATACATTACCGGGGATGTGACCGGCGCTTACCTGGCTTCCCTCGCGGCGGAGCGTTCCGACGAGGCCAAGCAGAAGCGGCAGCGGGATACGCGTCAGGTCATCGAGATGTACAACGTTTCCTGAGTTGCTGACGACCGGCTGATACATCCAAACCCGCAGGCATGCTCTCGCGCTATTCGAGGACTTGCCAGAAGAGCAAAAACCGCACGGGTATCCCGAGACCATGACAAAGCCGCAAGATATTGTTTCACCGGAACGGTTGCTGTTGCTGAAACTGATGCAGCGGGGACTCGCGGCAGTGAACGGGCGTAATTGCGTGCACACGGCACTGCAGTCGCTGACCTTGCCGGACAAGCTGTACCTTGTCGCTATCGGCAAGGCCGCCGATGCCATGGCGGCCGGGGCTATCGATGCACTGGGCGCGCGTCTGCGTGCCGGGCTTGTAATTACCCGTTACGGCTATCAGGACACCCCCGTCTATCGCGACCCGAGATTGCTGTCACTGGAAGCAGGCCACCCGGTGCCGGATGAGCAGAGTCTGGCTGCGGGTCGTGCGTTGTGCCTGTTTCTGGAGCGGGTTCCGGCGGAAGCGCATTTCATCTTTCTGATTTCGGGCGGCACTTCCAGCCTGGTTGAAGTCCTGCCGGACAATATTTCACTCGTGCAACTGCAGGCACTCAATCGCTGGCTGCTCGGCAGCGGGCTTGCGATCGATGCGGTGAACCGGGTGCGCTGCAGTGTGTCGCTGATCAAGGGCGGACGTTTGATCCGGTTGCTGGCCGGACGCCGGGCCGATGTGCTGTTGATGCCGGATGTCCCCGGCGATGACCCCGCGCAGGTCGGCTCCGGTTTGCTCCTGCCACCGGATTTACGACCGCTCCCGGTTCTGCCGGCAGAGTTTGCTGATCTGCCGTTGAGTCAACCCGAGCCGGTGACCGAGACCGAATGCAGTAATGTTGCCGTATCGGTGGTGGCGAGTAACCAGCGGATGATCGACGCCGTCAAGCGCGCGGCAGATGAGGCGTCGGTTCCGGTGCAACTGCACACGACCTTGCCGGCTGCGGATGCACTTCAATGCGGCGATCGGATTGCAGACATCGTGCATGACGCGGCTCCCGGCTTGCACGTCTGGGGTGGCGAGACAGTGGTAACATTGCCGGACACGCCAGGACGCGGTGGCCGCAATCAGGCCCTTGCGCTGGCCGCGGCCCGGCATCTGCAGGGGCGGGAAGATTGCCTGTTGTTGTCGGTCGGTACGGATGGTTCCGATGGCAATACCAGCGATGCCGGCGCGCTGGTGGATGGCGGCAGTATCGCGCGAGGTCAGGACGCTGGGCTCGACGCTGACGATTGTCTGAAACGGGCCGACAGCGGCACATTTCTGGAAGCCAGTGGCGATCTGATCCACACCGGACCGACCGGCACCAATGTCATGGATCTGATCATTGCGTACAAGCGCGCAGGCTGAAGCAGCAATGCGTTCGAGTCAGGAGATCAATCGCTTTCTTGCCTGCCCGACGCCGCCAGAGTGGATCGTTGCCGCCAGCGTCAATCAGGACATCCTGCTGCTTGATCATGCCAACTGCGAAAAGAAGGCGGCGGCGACCGCGCTCAATCTGATGTTCCAGTACGGCGACCGCGATCCGGCCTTGCAGGAGAACATGTCCCGTCTGGCGCGCGAGGAATTGCGGCATTTCGAGCAGGTCACGCGGTTACTGCGCAAGCGTGGCATCAGCAGCCGGCCGCTCGGTGCCGCCCGTTATGCCGCGGGTCTCAGGTCTCACGTACGCAAGCGTGAGCCGGAACGGTTGATTGATCTGTTGATCATCGGTGCGTTCATCGAGGCACGCTCCTGCGAACGGTTTGAGGCGGTTGCCGCGGTGCTCGATCCGGATCTGGCGGATTTCTACCGTGGTCTGGCAGCGGCCGAATCGCGGCATTTCGGGCTTTATCTGGCACTTGCGGAACAGCGCGGCGGCGCTAGCGTGAGTACGCGGATCGGTGAGTTTGCCGTTTTCGAAGCCGATCTGATCAGGCATCCCGATGACAGTTTCCGCTTCCACAGCGGTATTCCTGCGCAAACCGCCTAGGCAGAGTTCAGACTATTCCCTGACGCGGGCGTCCTTCAGGAGGATACGTCCGGCATCCATCTGCAGCACGCTGGCCTGTTCATACCAGTCACCGAGCACGATGCGGGTCAGCGATTTGCCACCTGCAATGAAATGATGAATCGCCGGGCGATGGGTGTGACCGTGAATCAGCCGGGTGACGCCATGTTCGAGCATGGCTTTTTCAACGGCGTGCTGATTCACATCCATGATGGATTCGGATTTTTCCATACTCCGTGATTTGCTCTCGCTGCGCGCTTGTGCGGCGAATGCGCGGCGTGTTTCAAGCGGTTGTGACAGGAACTGTCGCTGCCAGGCCGGATCGCGCACCATGCTGCGGAAGCGCTGGTATTCGATGTCGTCGGTGCAAAGTGTATCGCCGTGCATGAGCAGGGTCGGTACGCCGCCGAGTTCTATTACCGCAGGGTCGTCGAGTAACCGGCAACCGGTCCGCTGCATGAAGCTGTCGCCGATCAGAAAATCACGGTTTCCGTGCATCACGTGCACCGGCACCCCACTGGCGGTCAGCTGCCGCAGCGCGGCCGCCACGCGCGTGTGATGCGGATCGGGATCGTCATCGCCGATCCAGGCTTCGAAGAAATCGCCGAGAATGTACAAACTGTCTGCCTGCCGGGCGTCATTGGCGAGAAATTGCAGGAACAGGTCCGTGATCTGCGGACGTACCGGGTCGAGATGGAGATCGGAGATGAACAGGATAGGCATCACACGCTAGTCTAGTGAGGGTTTGAGTTCCACAGCCTTTACGATCAACACTGGGGTCAACGGCGCATCGTGCTCGAAAGGGCCGGCGTGGCCGGTTTTGACCGCGGCGATTCTGTCCACCACCGCCATGCCGGAAATCACCGTGCCGAATACCGCGTAGCCCCAGCGGTCCGGGTGCGGATCCAGTTTCCGGTTATCCGCCAGGTTGATGTAGAACTGGGCCGTGGCGCTGTGGGGGTCTGCTTCTCGCGCCATGCCGATGGTCCCGCGCAGATTGGCAAGCCCGTTGCCGGATTCGTTGGGGATGGGCGGCCGGGTCTGCTTTCTGACATAGGAGGTGGTGTAGCCACCACCCTGGATGACAAAGCCGGGCACCACGCGGTGGATCAGGGTGCCGTCATAGAATCCACTGCCGACGTAATGCAGGAAATTCGCCACCGTCAGCGGTGCCCGTTGCCGATCCAGTTGCACCACAAAATCACCCAGACTGGTGATGAATGCCACGCGGGGGTAGGGGTCCGCCGGTGCCGGGGAACGCGCTGGTGCCAGACTGCAACCGGTCAGCAAAATCATGCTGAACAGACCGGCGAGAAATTTTCTCATGGCGACTCCATCAAGCTGTCCTCATCATACGTGGCAAGCCGGAAAATTGGCAATTTGGCGACGTGACCACACCGCGGTCCTGTAAAATGCCACTCCATGACTGTTCGTACCCGTTTCGCTCCCAGTCCCACAGGGCATCTGCATGTGGGCAACGCCCGTACCGCACTGTTCAATGCCCTGTTCGCAGCCGGCATGGGCGGAACCCTGATTCTGCGGATCGAGGACACCGATGCGGAACGTTCAAGACGTGAATTCGAAACCGGACTGATCAGCGATCTGCACTGGCTCGGTGTTACCTGGCACGAGGGACCCGACTGCGGGGGCGAGCATGGACCTTATCGCCAGTCCGAGCGCGATGCGATCTATGCCCGGCAGGTTGAGAGTCTGAGCGCCAAAGGGCTGGTTTATCCCTGTTTCTGCACGCCGGCCGAACTGGCGCTGTCTCGCAAGACACAGCTTGCGGCAGGCAAACCGCCGCGCTATGCCGGCACCTGCGCCCATCTCGGCAAGGCCCAAATCGAAAGCAAACTGGCCAAGGGGCTCAAGCCCGCGTTGCGTTTCCGGGTCACGGACAAGGGCGACACGGTATTTGAAGACCTGATTCGCGGCCGTCAGGTATTCGCGAATCATGACATTGGCGACTTCGTGATCCGGCGCGCCGACGGCAGTCCGGCATTCTTCTTCAGCAATGCCGTGGACGATGCCCTGATGGGTGTAACCCATGTTTTGCGAGGCGAAGATCACCTAGCCAATACACCGCGACAGATCCTGTTGCTGGAAGCGATGGGATTGAAGCCGCCGCACTACGGGCATCTGTCGCTGATTGTGGGCGAAGGCGGCGCACCACTTTCCAAACGCGAGGGCGGTGGAAGTCTGACGGACTTGCATGCCGACGGCATTCTGCCCGAAGCCCTGATGAATTATCTCGCGCGGCTGGGCCATACCTATACCAGTAATGCATTCATGGACCTGCAGGCACTGGCCGAGCAATTTGATATTTCGCATATCAGTCATTCGCCGTCGCATTACGATCATCAGCAACTGGAGTACTGGCAGCGCGAGGCCTTGCAGCAGGCAGACGATGCGCGTATCTGGGATTGGCTGGTGGAGAACCAGCCACAGCTGATTGCGCTGGTCGCCGAAGCGCAGCGTAGCGAGTTTGTCGTCACGGTGCGTGACAACATCGTTCGTCCCGTTGATGCACTGCACTGGGCGCGCGTGCTGAATGGCGAGGTGGCGATCGACGACGAGGCGAGCCATGCCATCCACAAGGCGGGGCAGGAGTTCTTTCGGCATGCGCTCGACTGTCTGCATGCCGCACCCCCCGATTTCAAGTCCTTCGCCAAGGCAGTCTCGGCTGCGACAGGGCGTGCCGGGAAATCGTTATATATGCCGTTGCGTGCTGCAATCACCGGACGGACACATGGGCCAGAGATGGACCGTATCTGGAAGTTGTTGCCGGCTGCCGGCGTCGAGCAACAATTGCGTCATGCGCTGGATCACAACCTGGGCTGATTATTGATGTTGCAGATACTCAATTCGCTGACCCGCCAGAAAGAGACCTTCGAGCCGATCGATCCATCCTGTGTGCGGATGTATGTGTGCGGGGTGACGGTCTATGACTACTGCCATGTTGGTCATGCGCGCTGCTATATCGTCTTTGACATGATCCTGCGCTACCTGCGTGCCAGCGGCTATCGGGTGGAATATGTGCGTAACATCACCGATATCGACGACAAGATCATCCGTCGCGCCTCGGAAAACCATGAGTCGATCGGTGCGCTTACCGGGAGGTTCACCGATGCCATGCATGAGGATTTTGATGCGCTCTATATCCTGCGTCCGGACCGGGAGCCGAGAGCCACGGAATACATCGCTGACATCATCGCGATGATCGAAAAGCTGGTGGAGAACGGTCACGCCTATGCGCCGGGCAACGGGGATGTGTATTACGACGTATCGAAATTTGCTCCCTATGGACGCCTGTCCGGAAAGCAATTGCAGGATCTGCGCGCCGGTGCGCGTGTCGATGTCGATGAATCCAAGGAGGATCCGCTGGATTTCGTGCTCTGGAAGGCCGCAAAACCGGGTGAACCGAGCTGGGATTCGCCTTGGGGGAAGGGCCGTCCGGGATGGCATATCGAGTGCTCGGCCATGTCCACTCGCTGCCTGGGAGACAGTTTTGACCTCCATGGCGGCGGCATGGATCTCAAGTTCCCGCATCACGAAAACGAGATCGCTCAGACCTGCGGCGCACTGAATACGCAATTTGCCAAATACTGGCTGCATAACGGATTCGTGAATGTCGACGACGAGAAGATGTCCAAGTCGCTGGGGAATTTTTTCACCATCCGTGACGTGCTCAAACGGTATCAGCCCGAGGTCGTGCGCTATTTCATATTGAACAGTCATTACCGCAGCCCGCTCAATTATTCGGATAAATCACTCGACGTGGCGGCATCGGGATTATCGCGGCTATATACTGCCTTGCGCGGGATCGTCGCAGGACAGGCACCGCAGCACAGTGAGTTCCGTGACCGCTTCAAGGCCGCCATGGACGACGACTTCAATACACCGGTGGCGATCAGCGTGCTGTTCGACCTCGCTCGCGAGATCAACCGGCAGCGCGATGTGGACGCCGGACAAGCGCGCAATCTGGCAGCGCTGCTGATCGACCTGGGCGGTGTTCTGGGTATCCTGCAGGCGGACCCCGAGAGTTATCTCAAAGCGGATGTCGAAGAATCATCCGGACTTGCAGCAGAACAGGTTGAGGCGTTGATTGCAGCGCGTAATGCAGCGCGTCAGAACAAGGAATGGGCCGAAGCGGATCGGATCCGCAAACAGCTGACGGATGCCGGAATCGTGCTTGAAGACGGCGCAGAGGGAACCATCTGGCGCCGGCAGTAACGCAGTCAGGTATTCTTGTCGTGCAGTTCGGCTGCAGTCAGCGTGTTTTCCAGCAGCATGGTCACTGTCATCGGGCCGACTCCACCCGGTACTGGCGTGATAAAAGCAGCACGTTGACATGCTGCTTCAAATCCCACGTCGCCGGTAAGTTTGCCGTCCGCAAGGCGGTTCATCCCAACGTCGATGACAGTGGCGCCGGGTTTTATCCATTCGCCGGGAACCAGTTCGGGTTTTCCGACTGCAACCACCAGGATGTCTGCGGTTGCGACGTGCACGCGCAGATCCTCAGTAAAGCGGTGGCAGATGGTGACAGTTGCACCCATCAGCAGCAGTTCGAGCGCCATCGGCCGTCCGACAATATTTGACGCGCCAACCACCACCGCATGTCGGCCCATGAATTTTTCGCCGTAGCGCTCCAGCATCTTGATAATGCCGAACGGCGTGCAGGGCCTGAGCAACGGGATGCGTTGCGCCAGCCGCCCGATGTTGTAAGGATGGAATCCATCCACATCCTTGTCCGGGCGGATGCGTTCGATTACCGCGCTAGTGTCAATGTGTTGAG
>DASUXE010000090.1:0-8906 GCA_036378075.1 Gammaproteobacteria bacterium | reverse complement strand
GCGGCAAGATCTACGCGGTGGTGGCGGCCGGTGCCTACGGCATCTCGGTCGTCGACATGACCGGTCTGCTCGGCACCGACACCCGGCCGGGCATGACGCTCTTGAAAACCTTCCAACCGATCAAGATCGAAGAAGAGGAAGAAGAAGGCATCCATGTGGGCAATGCCGATGGTAAGTCCGTGGACGTGCAGATCGTCAACAACATCGCGTACGTCAGCTACGACAGCTTCGGCATCGTGGCCTACCGGATGTCCGATCTGGTCATGCCGCTCGCGGATTATCAGCCGCCGGGCCAGCCCGCTGGCGTGTGCGCCGGCGTGGATCCGACCAAGCTCTTCACGCCCGGAGGCGATGGCGAAGACACTGGCACCGGCACTGGGACCGGCAGTGGCAGTGGCAGTGGTGGTGGTGGTGGCAGTGGTAGCAGTAGCGGCGTGGATTGTCGGCCGGTAGCAATCGGGCAATACAACCTCGACAACGAAAGTCCGGAGCTCGCCGCACTTGAAGGCGGCGCGGCAAACATGACAGCGCAATTCTACCCGGCGAACGTACTGATAGACGACGGAACCGGCCACACCTACAAACTCGACAAGCCGAAAGTGCTGCTGTACGTGGCCTATGGCGACGCCGGCGTCATCAAGCTCGACTGGAGCGATCCGCTCAAACCGATACTGCTTCAGCATCAGGACACGGCGGGCGACGCGTCGGCAACCGCCATCGCCAACGGCCGGGTCTATGTCGCGGACTACGATGGTGGGCTGGTGGTGTTCAAGTAGCAGGAAACAACCGGCGGGCGCTTACCAGGCCCGCCGGGATTGTTGTTAACAGGGAAAAGAAACATGCGATTCCCGATTCTGACCGCAGTAATGTTCTGGCTGCTCTTCGCTGCTCACGCAGCATACGCACAGCAGCAACTCCTTCCCGAACAGACTTTCCCGACCAGCCTGCATGCGACCCGCGCCGGTAAACAGTATTTCTATTCCTCGGCAAACGGCGGCTTCGAGAAGCTCACCGGCATACCGATGGCCGAACTTCCCTGCACGAATTGCCACGCACCGACAAGAGCCGACGGCACACCCATTGATGATGCAACCTATCAACCAGATTGCACCGACTGCCACAAGCAACCCGGCGACACCGTGGCCGATTCAACCTGCCTCGGTTGCCACAGCCGGCAGGCGTTGGAACGGAAACTGTACCCCAACGATGTGCACCTTGCGGCAGGTTTCACCTGTACGACCTGTCACAGCGAGCACGAGATGTACGGCGACGGGACGAGCTATGTTTCACAGCTCGACCAAGGTGCGATGGATACCAAGTGTGAAAATTGTCACCTGGGTGTGCAGGACTATAACGAGACGCATCAGCAGCACATCGACTCACTCGACTGCAGTGCGTGCCATGCACAATCGGTGGTCACCTGCAACGACTGCCACTTCGACAGCCAGATTGCTGGCGGCGGTCGGCGTTACTACACCCCGGCGGTGAGTGGCTTCACCTTTCTGGTACGGCGCGAAGGCAGCGGCAAGATCGTCACGGCGACGATGCAGACCCTCGTCTATCAGGACAAGAGCTTCGTCGTGATCGCACCCTACACTGCACATACAGTGACGGGAAAAGCCCGCCCCTGCGCCGACTGCCACGACAGTGCCAACATGAAGGCGTACTCCGCGAACGGAAAACTGGCGATCACCCAGTGGGACGCGTCTGCAAACAAACTCAACACCGTCAGCGGTGTCGTACCGGTGCCGCCGGACTGGCAGACCGCGCTCACTTTCGACTTCGTAACTTACACCGGCAATGCCGCCGATCCCTTGACTGATCCAAATGCCTGGGTGTTTGCAAAGAGCGGCACGGATCTGCGCCAGATGCGGTTCGCCGAACCTCTCACTGACGAACAGATCAAAAAATTGGAGACCGCCGAGTCCGAGTCGGCGCCGACCTATTCGGTACCGCCCGCCGAACCGCCGGCAGCGTCCCCCGCTACGGGCAGCGGCGGTGCCGTCGATCCGTTCCTGACGGCATTTTTGATTGCTGTGCTGGCGCTGAGCCGCCGCTGGTCGCTTCGACGCCGGTTTCCAAAAGGATAAGGAAGGGACAAGCAGGAGAAATACCATGACGAACCTGTACAAGGATTCAGCTGGTATCCGGCAACCAGCCTGCTTCCTGCGGCTGTCAATCATTTCGATAGTTGCCGCATTGCTGTCGCTGCTCGTGAGCTGCGGTGGTTCCGACAATACTGCTGTGACGCAAACCGGTACTGAAAATGGCACCACCAACGGTGTCTTTGTGGATGATCCTGTCAGCTTGCTCAACGTTGAAAGCGGCGGGATATCGGGTTTCACCGGCGCCCAAGGTGAATTCCGCTGCACTCGCGGTGAGATCGTGACATTCTCGATCGACAAAATCGTACTGGGATCAACTCAGTGCGCCAGCGTCGTCACGCCGCTGGACCTGGTACCCGGTGCCGACGTGGATAACCCGCAGGTGCAGGCCATCGCGAGTTTTCTGCAGAGCATGGACGGGGACGACGATCCCGGCAACGGCGTCATCACTGTTTCTTATGAGGTTCACGTCTGGATCGCACAGGCCATGGCCGGCCAGAGTCATGACCAGCTTAACCTGACGACCATGTCGCCGGATGACATCACGGCTTTCACCCAGACCGTCGTGGCCATGTCGCAGCGCGACAACTCCGTGAACTACCATCTGGTGTTCGTACCGCCAGCCGATGCAGCAGCCAACCTCGAGGTGAACATTGCGAGACTGGGTGTGTTTCGCAGGAACGTCACCAATACGCCCGGACTCGACACGAACGACGCCACTTTGCAGGTGATGAATCATGTCCGGATTGCGCCGCAACGCGCCGATAACAGCAATCCATCAACTTGCGACAGCCAGGCCAACTGCGTCACGCCGGATGTGGTGAACCCGTTGCTTGTTTTCTACGTGGAACCACCCGGCAACAAACATCCCGCCAAACCGTTCTGGCGCAACAACGACGCGTGGGTGGCCGTATCGCTTGATAACGGTGTCACCTGGAGACGCACCAACCTGTCGAATTCTTCCGACAAGACCGTTGCGGTCGGCGACAACCCTTACGCCGACGTCAAGCGGATTGCGGGTGCCGTCGAAAGCAATATGGCACTCGTTACATGGCTCAGTACCTATTGCCCGAATAACAACCCCATGAACCTGGCACCGGTTACCGGCAATGCCGATGCCAACCCGCCCGTTCCGGCGGCGGATCTTGCCACCATGCCGCCCGCGGATATCAGCAATCCGGCCGTGTACAACACATACGACATATACAACGTTGCCGGCGCTCAGGGCGCAGTGAATTATGCGGACCCCGCGAACGGGGCCATGATGTACCGGCCTGAGATCGGCAAAGTTGCCTATCACTGCCTGTGGGTTGCCCGCGGCGTACTCGACAGCGGCACGGCACAAATGAACTGGTACGCCGCCGAACAGATCACCAGCGGTGTCCGCGACGCAAACCTCGACATGGCCGCTGCCGCAATCAGTCCCGATGAAGGCAAAGGTGCTTTTGCGGTCGTCTGGCAGGAAGACCCGATGGGATTGTCGCCGGGCCAGGGTGCCGGAGAAGGTGTGGGCTGGGGCGGTCCCGAAACGAGCAATGGCTCCGATATCTGGTACACCTCCATTGACATGGCCTGCTTTGCCCAGACCGGTAGCGCGGCCGCGGTGAGCGGCTGTTATGCCGCGAACCGCAACAGCACCGTCAACGATGGCCGGCCTGCCCCCGCCTACCGTATGTCGGCGCCGGTACCGGTGTCGGACAACAACAACTGCACTCTGGGAACGTCCGGATGGAATGCGCCCTATTGCGAGCCACTGGCTACGGCATTCGGCACCATGCTGCAAACCAAAAAAGGCACGAATAACTCTGGAACGGTGACATTCGCACGCGACGGTCAGAAAAACCCCATGTGTGCCGTCAAGAACATCAACCTTTCACCGTACTGGACAGACCCAAACTGGCCAGCCGCGATGGGCACGCTGGAGCAGCAATGCGATAACTTTGATTCCGCCGTCAACTCCGTGCCGCTGGACGGCGACGCTGCAGCAGCGCGCTCGAAACTGCATCTGGTTTACGACGAACATATTGATGGCATACGGGCACTGCTGACTTACGAGGAAAAAAAGGCACTGGGATTCCTGTGCAAAAACGATTCGACTTGCCAGGCCGAACGCCTCGACTATCAGGGCAAGTTTGTGATGTTCCACAGCTTTGCGGCGAACCGGCCCGACACGATCAATGCCGGCGGCATATTGAACATGCTGACGTCGAACTACATGGATACCAATCAGGATGGCATCGGTGACACCATCAGGGTGACCAGCACCGGTGTTCAGTTCCGTTATATTTTCGAAAACGCCCGCAATGCGCGGATATTCGCCCAGGATGCCAATAATGCCGCTTACCGCAACGGCCAGGTTGGCAGCAGAGATCTGCGCATGGCCGTGGTTTACAAATACGGCCTGTTCAACATGAGCCAGACCTCCGACCTGATGCTGCGGCGTGCCTGCGGCGGTTACCAATACGAGGACTGGGGATCATGCGCCGCCGCCGAGGCCGCAGTGAAAGGCGTTGATCGGGATCCCATCTGCATCAGTTGCGAAACAGTGACCAGAGCGGAACCTGGCAGCGTAAAGGATCACACTGAATGTTCGGCCTGTCACAGCGCGGGATCGAGTGTTACAAGCTCGGATTCCGCCATCAGCGCCAAGGCACTGGACTGGAGTTTCGTGTACAAGGGTCTTGCCGACAACAATCTCTACATGGATCCTGCAGCGGGCATCTCGAAGAGCGTTTCAAGTTACGATCCGCTGGATGATGTCGATGCGCCGTGGGTGGCGCTGGCGGGTGACATGATCCTGGTGAGTTACACTCAGGCTGCGAACTGGCCGTCTAGCCATCATTACATGGCAACGTCCGACTTCCTGGTGCGACGTTCCTTCGACAGTGGATTCAGCTGGACCAATGCCAACCGAACCCAAAATGTGGGACCGGTCAACATCTCCAATCTTCCAGACAGTGAAATCACGGAAGAGTCCCGAGTGCTGGTCCCGGAGGATTGCGGCTTCGACGCCGGCACCGGCGTATTTGCCTGCCCGGACGCCTACGACAATATTCACCAGGTCAACACGATCCCCATTCTCGCGACCTACTGCACGGCTGCAAACGTCCCGATCAGCGTTCCCGACTCGGAACTCGGGGAACCCGTCGATCCGCAGCTCCTTAATTGCTACTCCGCACTGTCGTCGGATCTCGGTGAAACCTATCTCAATGCTCGCGACATCAGCGGCGACGGCAGCGATATCGCACTGGTCGCCGCCAATCATGAAGGCGGCACGGGGCCCGGCATGTGCAACGGCAACGGTTCGGTTGCCGGCAGCTGGATTCCTTATTGTGCAGGCGAGGCCGGCTTTGACTGGTTTGCCCACGGTGCCAACACATTGCTCGACGTCAACGTAACGCTGGTCCCGTCTTTAACGCCGGGATACACAGACAGGCTACAGAGTGTGTGGCTGCAGGAAGGCGCGATTACGGATAGAACGCCGTACAACGGCATCGATGCCTGGTACCGGTACGTGGATTTAAAAATCAAATAGCAAACAACATGAAATAAAAAGGGACGCTATGACGCCGTCTGCATCAGACTGCCCTCAAAACACCGTGCAACAGTAAAAAGGGGACGCTAACCTTATAGAGTCATTCTTTGAATGTGCTGTCGGGCTTGCTTCGCCAGTCCATCCTGCCCCTGCCTAAAACCGCCATTTCCATTCCGAAAATGCGCGTCTAAGCCCAAAATCAGGGGTTATTTTTTGGTGTGTTGCTGGGCAATCAACAAGCTACGCTGGTTCGACCCCGCATCAGTCACCATCGCCCGTTTCAACTAACAACCCGGGAGGCTGATCTCCTGGATCGTGTTGATTTCGTTCAGCACCGCGACCTGTGCACGCCTGCGTTATTGGAATCCGCTTGCCGGATATCCTCTCTGTCGGCGCGCACGGCTGATGGCAGACGCCCCAGTACCCGTCGAAATGTCCTGATCATGTGACTTTGATCGCAAAAGCCCGATTCCATTGCAACTTGCGCAAACGTGACATCTGTCTCGCGCAACAGACGGGCGGCACGCTCGACCCGGTAGCGCGCCGCAGTTTCCATCAGTCCTTCGCCTGCAGCCTGTCGATACGCCGTACCCAGCCATGACGGATGCAATCCCGTCTCGCGTGCAAGGGAGGTAATGTTCCGGGCGGGATCAATTCTGAGTTGCTGGACAACACCATCAAGCCAATCGGGGTGACGCGTCCGTGATCCACGCAACGCTGTCAGCAGGAATTGTTGCAGTGCCGCACGCAGGCGCTGTTCGCTCACCGTGCGACTGCACAGTCTGACGAGTGCCCGCGTTTCGGCGCCGGTAAGACCGCCCGTCCACTGCAACACAGGATTGCCGGGAAGGCGGCCCCATTGAAGCCAGGCAGGATCAAATTCGATTTCGATCTGCTCAAAACCCTCGGCTCCCGCCGTATTGCGATGCGCCGCACCGGCGGCATACAACACCGCGGATGGGCCGGCGACAACTGTCTCGCCCAACTCGGTGCAGCTTGAGTACGAACCGAGGGTAAAAAGTGACAGCAGCGGCCAGTCATGCGCGTGTTCGGGCACAGACGCATGACTGCGATCAATGGTCCTTCTGACGGTCGCACCGCTGAATCTATATAGCATCTTGCACTGAACACCGTAAGGCGGAATCCGCCGCCACGGGACACCTTACCACCAGTTATACGGTCCGTGAGGGTAGAACCCAACAAAAAGCGCGCACCTTGAAACCATCCAATACAGGCTCGAAGCGGCATGCCACGCTGTGTCCAAAATACAGTCCACAGGTGCAACATGCCCCCGAATCCAGGTTCAGTAACAATCAGGATCGGAACCGAACATTTCACGGCCCGGCTTCGGCACGACCTGGCGCCCCGTTCATGCGAACAGCTGACGGCCCTGCTGCCGTATTCCGGAAACGTGATCCACGCGCGCTGGAGCGGCGAGGCCCTCTGGTCACCGCTGGCCGAAGCGCTTCCCCTCAATACGCGACTTCCGGTAGAAAATGCGAACAGCACCCCTGTCGCGGGCGACATACTGCTGTATACCGGGTCTGTGAGCGAACCTGAACTGCTGATCGTGTACGGAACCAGCCGCTTCGCGTGCAATGCCGGATCAATTTCCGGCAACCCCGTGCTGAAGATCACAGACGGACTCGAGCGCCTCGCCCAACTCGGCCGCAAAATCCTGTGGCATGGCGCGAAAGGTATTTACGTCGAGTCATGCACATGAATGCCAACACACAACCGGAGACAGCCAACATGCATCTTTCCGAACGCAGCATGCACCTGCGCGATCGCGCAGTTAAACATCTGGCCGGATGCATCGGCCTGCTCATCTTGTTGACAGCACCGTGCATGGCCGCAATCGGCGCCGCGCCGGATTGCCACATCGGCAGCTACCAACTGGCGGACGGTACACGTGTCGACATCGCGCCATCCGATCCGGGCACACTCCGCTGGCGGCGCTTCGACGGCGAGACCGGTGCCTTGCACAAGTCAGCCGGTGAAACGTGGACGAGCACCGCAGGCTGGACCAAACAACCGGACGGTATATCCGTCAGCTTCCCGCGTTGCGCCGCCGGCGAGATCAACTTCAACGACATACCCGGCCGACGTATTCATTTCGAGGTGAAGAACGTCACCTTCAAGAGTCACGGCGTCACGCTCGCAGGAAGGCTGGTGATGCCGTCGGGCAACGGTAAAGTGCCGGTCGTCGTTCTGGTACACGGTTCGGAACATGACTCCGCGCTGACCTTTTATTCCCTGCAGCGCATGTTGCCTGCCGAGGGCATAGGCGCATTCGTGTACGACAAACGCGGCACCGGGAAATCCGGCGGTCATTACACACAGGATTTCGAACTGCTTGCCGATGATGCCGACGCCGCAGTGAAGGAAGCCCGGCGGTTGGCCGGCACGCGGCTGGGACGCATCGGTTTTCAGGCAGGCAGCGAAGGTGGCTGGGTTGCGCCTATTGCAGCAAACCACGCGCATATTGATTTCGTCATCGTCTGTTTTGGACTCGCGGTCAATGTGATCCAGGAAGATCAGGAAGGCGTGGAATTACAGATGCGGGAGAAGGGCTATTCCCCGGAGGTGATCGCCAAGGCACTGGCGGTCGCGCGTGCCGCCGAAGATGTGTTCGCGAGCGGCTTTACCAGCGGCTTCCGGGAATTCGACGCCGTACGCGACAAATACCGGAACGCACCCTGGTACAAGGACATTCGTGGTGACTACACATGGTTCTTGCTGCCGTATTCGGAAGCACAACTCCGCGCAATGGCAAAGAAATACAACTGGGGTACGCCGTTTCACTATGACCCCATGCCCACACTGCGCGCCAGCACAACACCGCAACTCTGGATACTGGGTGGCGAAGACTACGAAGCGCCGAGCGCGGAAACAAGCCGGCGAATCAAATCACTCATCGCAGATGGCGCACCGTTCACCCTGGCGCTATATCCAAACGCGGAACATGGCATGACACTGTTCAAAACGCAGGCAGACGGCAACCGCATCTCGACCCGCTATGCACCGGGTTACTTTAAAATGATCCGGGACTTTGCCCGCTCCGGGCGTCTTAGCGGCAAATACGGCAATGCAAAAATAAGCTATCCGATTCAAGCGACAACGCGTAACAAGAAGTAAATCTCGAGCTCTCTCCCTTCAGCCCAGCAAGATATCCGGCTGATACCGTGTGTTCACAGGATTGGATGGAGGTGTAAAAAAGTTTGTGTGAACGGTCATCCGGCAGAAAAAAACGGGGCGCTACCCTT
>DASUXE010000089.1:0-2442 GCA_036378075.1 Gammaproteobacteria bacterium | reverse complement strand
CGGCGAACTGCTGACTATCGAAGCCACCGTGGTTCCCGGCAAGGGCAAGCTGATTCATACCGGCCAGCTTGGCGCGGTAATGCAGGAGTCCATTCAGGCGGCGATGACGGTGGTGCGCAGCCGCGCACTGCTGCTCGGTCTGGAGCCGGACTTTTATCAGAAATATGATGTTCATATTCATGTGCCCGAGGGTGCAACTCCCAAAGACGGGCCAAGCGCAGGCGTAGGCATGTGCACGGCGCTGGTTTCGGCATTGACCCGTATCCCGGTGCGCGCCGATGTGGCAATGACCGGCGAAATCACCTTGCGTGGCGAAGTGCTTCCCATTGGCGGCTTGAAGGAAAAGCTGCTGGCGGCGCATCGCGGCGGTCTCAGTGTGATTCTGATTCCGGCGGAAAATGAAAAAGATCTTGCCGAGATTCCCAAAAACATCAAGGACGCGCTTGATATTCGTCCCGTGCGCTGGATTGACGACGTGTTGAAGGTTGCATTGCAGCACATGCCTGAGGTCAAGTCAGAAGATGGTTCCGCCGAAGCGAAGGTGCAATCGGACGTTGCTGGCGGTGCAACTGAACCGGAAGGATTGCGCGCGCACTGAGAAGCGCAAGTTGACAAGCGGACGCGGGCGCTTGTATAACCCTGCACAGATGCTGAAACAGCAGGTTCAGGTTTATGTTCAAGCAGGCAACCGGTAATCGCGAATAGTAATAACGTTTACTTAACCCCCGGACGGGGATGTTTCCTCACTCACGACTCAGGCACAGGGGATACAACATCATGAATAAAGCTGATTTGATCAATGCAGTGACCGAAGCCACCAAACTCACGCACGCCGATGCAGATCGTGCAGTACATGCGGTGCTGAATTCCATCACCGGTGCGCTCAAAAGCGGCGATCAGGTAGTGCTGGTCGGATTTGGTACCTTCGCAGTCAAGCAGCGCGCCGCTCGCACCGGCCGTAACCCGCAAACCGGCCAGACCATTCAGATTGCAGCCAGCAAAGTTCCTGGCTTCAAGGCTGGCAAAGCCCTCAAGGATGCCGTAAACTAGCGCGCTCTCCAGGGTGCTTAGCTCAGCTGGGAGAGCATCGCCTTTACACGGCGAGGGTCGGGGGTTCGATCCCCTCAGCACCCACCACCCGCAGCGGAGTGGTAGTTCAGCTGGTTAGAATACCGGCCTGTCACGCCGGGGGTCGCGGGTTCGAGTCCCGTCCACTCCGCCATTAAGTCCCGAAAGGGCGCCCGCGAGGCGCCCTTTTCGTTGGCTGACGTTTGGTTATGCTCGATCGGGGGCACTTACTATGGTCATTCAAGCTATAAGAGACGGTATCCCCAAGTGGATACTTGGCATCATCCTCGGACTCTTCACGGTGCCATTCGCCCTATGGGGCATCAATTCCTATTTCACTGCCAGCGCCGATACCGCGG
Organism: Gammaproteobacteria bacterium; assembly: GCA_036378075.1. Taxonomy (GTDB): domain Bacteria; phylum Pseudomonadota; class Gammaproteobacteria; order Natronospirales; family REEB76; genus DASSKW01. The sequence continues at coordinate 1,015 of DASUXE010000089.1, read as the reverse complement.
TGGCCTCGGTTGATGGCGTTGACATCACCCCGCAAGCTTTCAACCAGGCATATCAGCAGCAGTACCAGCGCATGGAACAGATGTTCGGTGCCGCATTCAAACCGGAAATGATCAACGAGAAGCAATTGCGCGAAGAGGTCCTGCAGCGTCTCATCAACCAGTCGTTGCTCGATCAGCAGATCGTCAAACGTCATTACGGTATCGGCAACGCGCAGCTGGTGGCCGCCGTACAAAAGATCCCGGCATTCCAGGTGGATGGAAAGTTTTCTACCCAGGTTTACGCCACCACTCTGCAAGCGGTCGGCCTGAGCCCTGCAACCTTCGAGCTACAGGAGCGTCAGAGCCTGGCGATGGAACAGTTGCAGAGCGGTATTCAGGACAGCGCGTTCATTTCAATGCCGGAACTGACGCGGGCGGTAGCGATTCGTGATCAGCAGCGCAAGCTGGCTTATCTGACGATTCCGGCAAAGACCTACCTGCGTGAAGCCAAGGTTACCGATGCGGATATCGCTGCCTACTACAAGGCCCACGCCGATCAATTCATGACTGCCGAGAAGGTAACCTTGAGCTACGTTGAGCTCGATCAGTCACAACTCGCGAAGGACATAAAACCGACTGAAGCGGATTTGCAGGCGGCTTACCAGCAGCAAATCGAGAGTTTCAAACAGCAGGAAACCCGCCAGGCACAGCATATTCTCATCGCCGTGAGCGGCAATGATCCGAAGGCCGATGCGGCCGCCAAGGCCAAGGCTGAAGATATTCTGAAGCAACTCAAAGCCGGCGCCGATTTTGCCAAACTTGCGGCCAAATATTCCGATGATCCGGGTTCGGCGAAAAGCGGCGGTGATCTGGGCTGGATCAGCCGTGGCATGATGGTGAAACCGTTTGAGGATGCGCTGTTTGCCATGAATAAGGTCGGCGATATAGCGGGCCCGGTTCGCAGCAAGTACGGTTATCACATCATCAAACTGGACGGTATCCGGGCCGGTCAGACCAAGCCTTTCAGCGAGGTTCG
>DASUXE010000088.1:0-2357 GCA_036378075.1 Gammaproteobacteria bacterium | reverse complement strand
CGGTATCAAGGTGCCGCGTACGGCCAACGCCCAGTTCTATGCCTCACATCCGGTTCAATTGGCAAATCTGCGCCCCGGTGACCTGGTGTTTTTCGAGATCGCAGGTGACGCACAGATGCATGTCGGCATCTATGCCGGTGCCGGCGGGTTCATTCACGCCCCCGAGACCGGTGAAGAGGTTTCGTACGCACAATTGGACAATCCGTACTGGAAGGTGCGTTTTGTCGGCGGCGGACGTTTTTAGGTATACGAAGCGGGCCGCCTGAATCTGATGTGACCCGCTTGCGTTCATCAGCCCGGACAGTACGTTAAAATTGCACCCCGGATTCGGTCATTGCCCCTCTTTCTGATTTGCGCATGACAGCTCTGTGCATGCGAACGAACCAAGGTTGCGTACATGTGGCTGGTACTTGATGAACTGCACCCCACCACGCGGCGGTTGCTGGCTGCACGCGCAACCCGCAGCGTCGCGCAGGGCGCGCTGGTTGCGGATTTGTCGCTATACCTGCATGCACTGCAGTGGAGCGGTTTGCGGATCGGATTGACGTTGACGGCCGGCGGGTTGATAGCGGCCATGCTCAGTCTGATGATTGGCGTCGTCAGTGACCGGCTCAAGCGCAAGCCATTCCTGATTTACAACGAAGTGCTGACGATACTTTGCGGTCTGGCACCGCTGATAAGCGCCAATCTCGTTATGCTGACCGCGGCTGTCATCGTCGGCGGTTTTGGCCGCGGCAGCAATGGTTCTGCCGGACCCTTCGCGCCCGCCGAACAGGCGTGGCTTGCAGAAGCGATACCGGCGGCCAAACGCGGCTGGGTGTACAGCCTCAATACGGCCGCGGGCTTTTTTGGCATGACCCTGGGCGCCCTGTTGGGAGCGTTACCCGCAATCTGGATGCATCCGCTGGGGCCGCGTCTGGCTTACAGTCCTGTTTTCATGATCGTGGTACTGGGCGGCTGCGTGAATATCTGGTTGTTGAGCGGTGCACGCGAGCTGCGCAAGCTTCCGGCCGCACGTCCCGCCAGAGGTGAAGCAAAAAGCAGTCAGACGCGACGGTTCGAAAATCACATTCTGTTCAGATTGTTTCAGCTCAACACCATTAACGGCCTTTCAATCGGCTTGACCGGACCGCTGATTGCCTACTGGTTCGCGCTCAGGTTCGATATCGGGCCGGGAATCATTGCGCCAATGATGGCAATGACCTTTGCCCTTACCGGGATCAGTTCGATTTTCGCCGGCAGTTTCACCGAGCAACACGGCCTGGTCAGCGCAGTGTTATGGGCACGTGGGATTGGTGTGGTATTGCTGGTGCTGTTGCCGTTATCGCCGTGGTTCTGGCTGGCGGCGCTGATTTACATGCTGCGGCTGGCGGCAAGTGGCGCATCGCTCGGCGCACGTCAGGCGCAAATCGTGTCACTGGTGAGGGATGAGCGGCGCGGACTTGCGGCCAGCGTCAATGCCGCATCGTTTCAGGTTCCGCAATCCGTCGGACCCGGTCTGGCAGGACCGATGATCGCGGCAGGCATGTTTGTGACGCCGTTCTATATCGCAGCGTTATTGCAGGTGATCTACGTCGTGGGCTACGGACGGGTGTTCCGCCGCTACGAACATGCCGCGAACTGACGTGGTTCAGGCATCGCGATAAACCTCGCGTAACCGGTCCGGTGTTCCGGATACGATGGCATGGCTACCTAATTCATGTTCCCTATTGAAAGGTAACCACGGTATCGACTCCCGTAGTTACCGTTGCGGTAGTTACGGGACTGAAAGTGATATTGTCTGCCTGATTCGCATGGTCATCAGCTGCCTGACACGTAAAAGCAACTGTATAAGTGCCGGCTGGCAGGAATGATGCGTTGAAGTTGTAGTTGGAAGTGGTTGAGTTGTAGGCCAGCAGCGCACTCGTTATGGGTTGTACCGTGCCCGTGCTTGCATTTGTGTTCACGTCAGTTGGAGTAACGTTTCCGCTATAAACATATATTGCCGGTGTGCATCCGGTCGTTATCAGCGATTGGCTGACCACACCGCTGATAGTGCCGAATTTGGTGTTGTCGACCGCGCGCAAAACAGGGCTCAGAATGTAATTATTGGGGTTGCTCGGATCCTGCACGATGGATGCGCGCAGGTCAAAATCGATTGTTATGCCCACGGAACCGTCTTTCTGCATCGTGAAATTAATCGGTGCGGATATCGTTGTGGGGTTACCGGTGGGAATGTAGAGCGAATGGGTCGGTGTTGTGGCCGTATCGGATGGAAGAATTATGTACGAATCGCTGGTTCCTTGCTTTGCATTGATGTCCAGCGAAATGGATTTGTAATTACCGGGGGTGAGATTACCTTTGGAGAGCAGGTAGAT
>DASUXE010000087.1:0-5246 GCA_036378075.1 Gammaproteobacteria bacterium | reverse complement strand
ATCAACAAAGGTGCATCCGATATTCACTTCGAACCTTATGAAACCTATTACCGGGTGCGCTTCCGTCAGGACGGCATGCTGCGCGCCGTGGTGCAACCACCGCTGGCGCTGGGACCAAAGATCGCGGCACGTCTCAAGGTCATGGCGCGACTGGACATCTCGGAACGGCGTGTTCCGCAGGACGGTCGCGTCAAGCTGAAACTCTCCAAGACCCGTGCCATCGACTTCCGTATGAACACTTGCCCCACCTTGTGGGGCGAAAAGATCGTGATGCGTATTCTCGATCCGTCCAGCGCCAAGCTGGGTATTGATGCGCTCGGTTACGAGGATTTCCAGAAACAGCTTTATCTCGACGCCTTGGCGAAGCCCTACGGCATGATCCTGGTGACCGGGCCAACCGGCTCCGGCAAGACCGTGTCGCTGTATACGGGTGTGAATATTCTCAACACGCTGGATCGCAACATCTGCACCGCTGAGGATCCGGCGGAAATTCAGCTGCCGGGTGTAAATCAGGTCAACGTGAACCCCAAGGTCGGGCTCACCTTCGGTTCGGCGCTGAAGGCCTTCCTGCGTCAGGATCCGGATGTGATTCTGGTCGGCGAAATCCGTGACCTGGAAACAGCCGAAATCGCCATCAAGGCGGCCCAGACCGGTCATATGGTGTTGTCGACATTGCATACCAACGACGCACCGAAAACCCTGACGCGTCTTGCCGACATTGGCGTGGCGCCGTATTCAATCGCAACTGCCGTCAATCTGATCATCGCACAGCGTCTGGCTCGCCGCTTGTGTCCACAATGCAAGAAGGTCGCCGATATTCCGCGCGAGGCCCTGCGCAAGGAAGGTTTTACCGATGAAGAAATCGATAGCGGACTGACAATCTACGAACCGGTAGGTTGCGATCAGTGCAACGAGGGTTACAAAGGCCGTACCGGCGTTTATCAGGTTATGCCAGTCTCCGAAGCCATGGGACGTATCATCATGGAAGGCGGCAATGCCATCCAGATCGCCGACCAGGCTGCAAAGGAAGGCGTGTGGGACCTGCGCAAATCAGGCCTGCACAAGGTCAAGAACGGGCACTTCAGTCTCGCGGAATTGAACCGGATCACCACCGAATAATCGCTCAGGGCAAGACATACCATGGCAACAGCAGCAGCCAAGCAGATCAATTTCGTCTGGGAAGGTACCGACAAGAAGGGCGCCCGGATCAAGGGCAAGGCAATGGCCGCCAGCGAACAGGCTGTCAAGGCCGACCTACGCCGTCAGGGTATCGCGCCCATCAAGATTCGCAAGGACCGCCGCACCGCGCAGGGCAAGAAAATCACGCCTGGTGACATCGCGTTTTTCAGCCGCCAGATGGCCACCATGATGACAGCGGGCGTGCCGCTGGTGCAGTCCATGGACATCATCGGCAAGGGTCATGCCAATCCGCGCATGCAGCAACTGATAATGAGTATCAAGGCCGATGTGGAAGCGGGTAACAATCTCGCCGATTCGCTCGCCAAGCAACCGCTCTACTTCGACGATTTGTTTGTGAGTCTGGTACGTGCCGGCGAACAGGCCGGTGCACTGGAATCCCTACTGGACAAGGTCGCTACGTACAAGGAAAAGACCGAGGCCATCAAGAAAAAGATCAAGAAAGCGCTTACCTACCCGATTGCGGTTTTGATCGTGGCGTTTATCGTCACCGCCGTACTGCTGGTATTCGTGATTCCGCAGTTCCAGGCCTTGTTCCAGGGCTTCGGCGCCAACCTGCCGGCCTTTACCCAGTGGGTTGTAAACCTTTCTGAATCAGTACGCCACCAGGGTTGGTTGTATCTGATCGTGATCGCAGGCTTCTTTACTGCGTTCTTTGCGGCCAAGAAACGCTCGCGCAAATTCCGCGAATTTCTCGACAAACTGTCGCTCAAAATTCCCATCTTCGGCAATATTCTGGTCAAATCGGCAATTGCGCGCTTCGCACGCACGCTCGCCACCATGTTTGCCGCCGGTGTAAACCTGGTGGAAGCCTTGTCATCGGTGGCAGGCGCGACCGGTAACATTATTTACGAACAGGCGACCCTCAAAATGCGCGATCAGGTCTCGACTGGTCAGCAGTTGAACCTTGCCATGAGTCAGACCGGTTTGTTTCCGCATGTCGTTGTGCAGATGATTGCCATCGGTGAAGAAGCCGGCTCCATCGATTCCATGGCCAGCAAAGTGGCTGATTTCTACGAAGAGGAAGTCGACAACGCCGTCGACAGCCTGTCGAGCCTGATGGAACCGATGATCATGGTGATCCTGGGCGTGCTGGTCGGCGGATTGGTGGTGGCCATGTACCTGCCGATCTTCAAGATGGGTTCGGTGGTATAAAAGGCATTCGGATTCAGAATTCTGCTTTTCGTCTGAACGAAGAGCAGAATTTCCGAATTTCAGAAGCGCGTTCCAAATACCGGCCGCTTTTCTGCGTACCTGTTCCAGTCATCTTCACAAGGCCCATTCATGCCTATCCTGCTCTTGATTGAGGCGAGTCCGGTTTTGTTTGTCATCCTGGCGGCATTGCTGGGACTGGTGATCGGCAGTTTTCTCAACGTGGTAATCCATCGCTTGCCGCGCATGATGGAACAGGAGTGGCGCACCCAATGCGCGGAACTCAACGGCATTACCCCGCCGGATGCAGAGCCTTACAACCTGGTGGTCCCCAGTTCAAGATGTCCGCACTGCGGTCACGCAATTACCGCGCTGGAAAACATCCCGATACTGAGCTATCTGGTGTTGCGCGGCCGTTGCCGTAACTGCCAAGCCCGGATTTCCGCCCGTTACCCGCTGGTTGAACTCATCACCGGTCTGCTCTCGGCCTGGGTCGCCTGGCATTTCGGCTGGAGTTGGACGGCGCTTGGCGGGCTGCTTTTGACCTGGACACTGTTACCACTCACTGCCATCGATCTCGAACACCAGTTGTTGCCGGACAAGCTCACGCTGCCGCTGCTCTGGCTGGGGTTGGTATTCAATCTCGAACATGGCTTTACCGATCTCCCATCAGCCGTCATTGGTGCGCTGGCCGGCTATCTGAGCCTGTGGAGTGTTTACCACCTGTTCAAATGGGCCACCGGCAAGGAAGGCATGGGGTACGGTGATTTCAAATTGCTCGCTGCCCTTGGCGCCTGGCTCGGTTGGCAAATGCTGCCCGTCATCATCCTGCTGGCAGCAGCGACCGGCGCCGTGGTCGGCATTGCGCTGATCGTCTCGCGGCAGCTCCGGCAAGGCGTGCCGATGCCGTTCGGACCGTTTCTGGCAGCCGCAGGCTGGATCGCGCTGCTCTGGGGACATGCGCTGACCGATGCCTACCTGGGTCTGGCTGGCCTCTCCTGACCGCCATGCTCAAGGTGGGGTTAACCGGGGGTGTCGCGACTGGGAAATCGACCGTCGCCGCCGAATTTGCTCATCTGGACGTGCCTGTTGCCGATGCCGATCTGATCACCAGAGAGCTGACGGCTCCCGGAAAACCGGGCCTGACGGCGCTGTGCGCAGCCCTGGGCAACGAGATCCTGGATTCGAGCGGCCAGCTGGACCGTCGCCGGCTGCGCCGGCGGCTGTTCTCCGATACCCTGCTACGCAAACGCGTCGAATCAATCCTGCACCCCCTGGTTCTTGACGAACTTGCCCGGCAACTGGCGGCCGCTAACGGGCCCTACTGCATCGCCGTGGTGCCGTTACTGGTGGAATCCGCCGCAGCCCGCGCGCTGGTGGACCGTGTGCTGGTGGTCGACTGCCCGGAGCAGCTGCAATTGAGCCGACTTATGTCGCGTGACGGGGAAACCGGGGCCAGCGCCCGTGCAATGCTTGCCGCGCAAGCCGCACGTACGCGACGTCTGGCATCGGGGGATGATATTCTGGTGAACGAAGATGGGCTGACGCAATTGCAGGACGCGGTTCACCGGCTGCATGCCTTCTATCTCGACATTGCCGCGCAGCAGGACTATCGCCGCGCCGGCCTGCGTCTGCCTTGAACCCATAACGGACCGGAATGTTGGATATCGAGCACATCGCGGAGCAAACCGCCACGGCTGAATGGTTCATCTACGAACAACCGCTTACCGAGCGGGTGCGTACCTTTTTGCGCCTCGAATTCCTGTTCGAACAATGCCTGCATCACGTTGCACTGCAATCCACCTGGGACAGCCGGGCAGCCGTTGCCGGAATCCTTGAAATTGCCACATTGCTCACGCGTGGCGATGTACGCACCGAGGTACTCAAGGAACTGGAACGCAGCACCTTGTTTCTCAACCGTCTCAAGGGCAGCCCCGACGTGGACAATGCGCGTCTGCAGTCCCTGCTCGGCGAACTCGACGCATTGCGTCACGCCATGAACGGCGATGGCCGTCAACTGGGTCTGGCGCTCAAGGAATGCGAATTCCTCAACACCATCAAGAACCGGCTGGCGATACCCGGCGGCACCTGCCAATTCGACCTGCCCGTCTATCATTCATGGTTGACACAATCCTACTCGCGTCGCGCACGGGATATGCAAATCTGGTTGACGGAACTGAAACCGCTCAAGGACACCATCAATCTGCTGATGGCGCTGACCCGCGAAAGCGCGCTGCCATCACGCGAACTCGCCGAACAAGGCGTGTTTCAGCGCAGCTTCGACAGCAATACACCCTGCCCGCTGGTGCGGGTTATGGTCCCGTCGAACAGCGGCGTGTATCCGGAAATCAGCGCCGGGCGTCAACGCATGACCATTCATTTCCTGGAACGCGAAGACGCCAACAGCCGCCCGCAACAAAGCAAGCGGGACATCGGTTTCAAGCTGGTCTGCTGCCAGTTCTGATCGCTGACCATGTCAGACACCACCGCACCCTCTGTCGTTGCGTGCCCACATTGCGGCAAATCTGTCGCCTGGACACCGGCATCCGAATTTAAGCCGTTTTGCAGCGAACGCTGCAGGCTGATTGACCTCGGCGACTGGTTGCTGGAGAAACATGTGATTCCCGGTGACAAGACCGGCTCGCCCGATTCCGAACCCGACGATCTCGACTAGAACGCCCTCCCTGCATCTTCAATCACCGCGAGGCTCGATGCGCCGGTTTTTCGCATGACCACCAATCAGTTGCGCACCACACTCATCGCCTTCCTGATTACGATCGGCCTGTCGGTAACCGCTTACTGGTGGCAACGAGGCCGTCCAGCATCGCTACCGGATGCACCGGCTGCGCGGATCGCCTGCGTTTCATATGCGCCCTATCATCGTCCTGGACAAAGTC
>DASUXE010000086.1:0-3772 GCA_036378075.1 Gammaproteobacteria bacterium | reverse complement strand
GAATATGTGGGCGATCAGGATTTTGGCTACGACACTCTGCCTGGCAATTCAAATGCCGAAGGCAATACCTACGATGCCTTTGTCACGTCCAAGGGAAGTCGCACACCAGTGCTTTACGTTGGTGCCAATGACGGCATGCTGCACGCTTTGAATGCGAGCACGGGCGCCGAGTTGTTCGATTATGTGCCGCGTGGCGTCTATTCAAACCTGACACAACTCACCGATCCGGGCTACGGTCACCAGTATTTCGTGGATGGCAGCCCTCAGGCAGTGGATGCCTACGTAACCATCGGTGGGACTACCGCATGGCATACGCTGCTGGCCGGTTCAACCGGCGCGGGCGGTAAGGACGTGTTTCTGCTGGATGTAACCGATCCGACTTCGTTCGGTGCCTCGGATGTGTTGTGGGATTATGATGGTGCCAGCCGCGGTGACAACAACATGGGGTACACCATCGGCCAACCGACCATTGCCCGCATGCATGATGGCAACTGGTACATGATTTTTTCCAACGGCTTCGGCAGCAGCACTGGGGATGCCGTACTCTATATGTACAACATTAATACTGGAAACCTTCTGACGTTTGATACCAAGAAAAGCAGCACGACAACCCCGGACGGCATGGCGCCACCGCTACCGGTGGATTACGACGGCGACCGCATCACCGATGCGATCTATGCTGGTGATCTGCGGGGCAATCTGTGGAAGATCGACGTCAGCAGCACCAACCCGAGTCAATGGGATTTTGCATTGAAGTCCGGCAGTACTGCAGTGCCACTGTTTTCTGCCACGGATTCGAGTGGCAATGTGCAGCCGATCACGGAACGACCTCAGGCCGCATTGGACAATCAGGGCCGTGTGCTGGTTTATTTTGGAACCGGCACCTATTTCCAGGTAGGTGACAATACGGTACCGAGCAATCCCCCTGTGCAGAGCTTCTACGGCATTATCGACAACAAGTCGACATCGGTCAGCCGCAGCAATCTGCTACAGCAGAGCATCCTCGCCGAAACCACAGTTAACGGTGCCAGCGTTAGGGTGACTTCAAACAATTCGTTGCCTTCCGGAGACAGTGGCTGGTATATGGATCTGAATTATCCGAGTGCTCAAGGAGAACGGGTCGTCAGCACCCCAATCGTGCACAGCGGCCGAATCATCTTTACGACATTAATTCCGGAGGGGGACGATTGTCAGTATGGCGGTACGTCCTGGCTGATGGAACTTGATGCGTCGACCGGATCGCGCCTCAGCGACTCGCCATTCGAACTCAATGGCGACAACCTGGTGAACAGCAAGGATCTGGTGACTGTTACTGTGAATGGCCAGGACATTACCGTTGCAGCGTCCGGCAAGCAATCAACCGTGGGCATCATCCAGACGCCCGGTATCATTTCCGGTGGCTCACTGGAATACAAGTACTACAGCGGAAGTACCGGCAAGGTCGGTGAAACCACCGAAAGTGTGCCTAATGACCAGCACGGCCGCTTGTCATGGCGGCAGCTGCTACCGTAACAATCAAGGGTAACCCGCCGGGCTCTGGACAAACTTCGGGCCCGGCGGCAGACTCCCCTCAGGCAGATATGAAATGGGACGGAATACTCATGCTTAAGCACAAGGGCTTTACCCTGATAGAACTGATGATCGTGGTGGCGATCATTGGCATTATTGCCGCCATCGCCTACCCCTCCTACGTGAATTCAATGCGTAAGGGACGGCGCGCCGACGGACAGGCCGCACTGACCGATGCCGCGCAGACGCTGGAACGCTGTTATACAAGTTACGGTCGCTATAACGACACGACCAATTGCACCATGGCCGCCACACTTGAAGGGGCGGGCCTGCAAAGCCAGCAGAAGTTTTACCTGGTCACCGTTACCGCACCCAATTTGAGCACCACATCCTTTACTCTGTCCGCAGCCGGTCAAGGGATCCAGGCGCAGGATCCCGATTGCAGCACCATGACGCTGAGTAACGCCGGGGCCAAAACACCTACGGCGTGCTGGCAGAACTAGTTTCCATCGTACCCGCTGATTGTGCATCAGGCCGGCATAGTCCGGCCTGACGTATTTAGCGCCTCTGCCGATTTTCATCCGGACCGTCCCGGCCCTTGCAGACTTGCATCGACGCCCCCATCTACGCGACCATGTCGCCCCGCCCGTGGATCGATAAACGCCCATGACCCCCGACTCCCTCGATACACGCCTCGCTCGCCTGTTGGCGCGGAATCCGGCAATTCTGTATGGAGGAAACAAGGGACTCGAAAAGGAAAGTCTGCGGGTAAACCCGCAGGGCTGTCTGGCGCGGACCCCGCCTCCACTCGGACTCGGCTCGGCCCTCACCCATCCGCACATCACCACTGATTATTCGGAAGCCCTGATCGAACTGGTGACATCGCCCTTTGCCGATGTCCGCGACACCCTGCATTCCCTGTGCGACATCCACGCTTTTGTTTATCGTCAGCTCGGCGATGAAATGCTCTGGGCCACCAGCATGCCGTGTGTGCTGAACGGTGACGATCAGATTCCCATCGCCGAGTATGGGCGCTCAAATGTCGGCATGATGAAACACGTCTACCGGCGTGGTCTCGGCTATCGCTATGGGCGAAGCATGCAAACCATCTCCGGGGTGCATTTCAACTATTCATTTCCGGACGCGCTGTGGCCCGCGCTCCAGGAACTGCATGGTGACAGCAGCCCGCTGCATGACTTCGTCAATGCAGCCTATTTCGCCATGCTCAGAAATTTTCAGCGCGCGAGCTGGCTGCTCCTGTATCTGTTCGGCGCCTCGCCGGCCGTCTGCAAAAGCTTCCTGCGCGGCCGCGAGCTCGGTTTCCGCGAGTTCGACGCCAACACCTGGTATGAACCGTTCGCCACTTCCCTGCGGATGAGCGACATTGGTTACAAGAACAAGCACCAGTCCCGGGTGGGCATCAGCTATAACAGCCTCGACGACTACGTGGCGACCCTGAGCCATGCGATCAGCACACCCGAACCCGAATACGAAGCCATCGGCGTCAAGGTCAATGGCGAATACCGGCAGCTCAATGCCAATATTCTGCAAATAGAGAATGAGTTCTACAGCTTCATCCGCCCCAAGCAACCCATCAGACGCAGCGAACGCCCGACGCTGGCCTTGCGCAGGCGCGGGGTCCGCTATGCGGAAGTGCGCGCGCTCGACGTCAACGTGTATGAACCGCTGGGTGCTTCTGCTCATACCCTGCAATTCATCGAAGCCTTGTTGATGTGGTGTCTGTTGCGCGACAGCGCACCGATTGATGCAGACGAACAGGCTCGAATCAATCATAATCAGGAAGTGACTGCGCGCCATGGCCGCGATCCGGCGTTGCAACTCCGGCGCGACGATGGTGATATCTCACTGCGCAGCTGGGCCGCGGAAATCGTCGACGGGCTTGACGGCATTTGTGCTGCGCTCGATGGCGACGATCCCGCCCGTCCCTACAGTGCCGCACTCGCGTTGCAACGAGCAGCTGTCGCCGACCCGGAACGCACCCCGTCGGCACGCATTCTTGCCGAAATGCAAGATCGCGGAGAAAGCTTCTTTCATTTCGCCCAGCGTCTGTCCCGGCGGCACCGCGAGTTCTTCCTGGCACACGCCCTGCCGGCCGATATCGCCGCAGATTTTGCCCGCCAGGCCGAGCAATCACTGGCCGACCAGCGCGCCCTGGAAGCCGCCGATACACTCAGTTTCGACGACTATCTGCGCGGTTATTTTGCGCAGACCTGAGTTCGCCGCCGACCGCTGATTGCCGCAG
>DASUXE010000085.1:0-5064 GCA_036378075.1 Gammaproteobacteria bacterium | reverse complement strand
GAGCTCGTCGGCTACGGCGTCGAGACGAGTACATTGCAGCACCTGCGCGGCTTCCTGCAGGAACGCCGCGTAGAGAAACCGGAACCCCGCGCCGCCGGTGCCGATTTCTTCCTGCATGCGCACGATGTGTCCCAGCAGCAGTTTGTTGTGGCGTTCCTTGCGCGGGTCGAGCTTGCGAATCTTGTTTGCGACGGTGCGGATGCCGCGCACGCCCAGAATCGGCACCGGAGTATAGAGCATCATGCCGGTGGTGAAGCGGATCGCCTTGCGGATGGCCTGCGGCAAATCGAACTGCGACGGAATGAATTCGGGGTAATAGAGCAAACCCCTTGGGGCCAGAACGCCACGCGTGAAGCGCGCCTTTTTCAGTGCCTCAGCTTCGCATTCCACCAGAATATCGATAACCGGATCGCTGATCAGATAGTTGTTGTCGCGTTTGCCGTATACCACCAGATTGTGGGCGTTGAAATGAAAGCGCATGTCCGGTGGGAAATAAGTCAGCCAATAAGCAGACGTCTGAATGCCGACCACCCGGCCTTCGGCAAGGTAACGGTCCAGCGCTGCCATGCCAGCATCGGGTTGCTTGAAGCGCTCGAAATGCATGCTGATGCCGAGTCGTTTGGTAAGGCCGCGGATGACCTGCCCCGGCGGCATCCGGTAGGCGAACAGCGGCAGTCCGCCGAATTTCAGGAACGGCAGGTAGGCATAGCTCAGTGCCGCGGAAATGCCGAATGCCATGGGTTCCGAGATCGGCATGTTTGCATGGCGCAACAGCGAGGCGATGGCGCCGCTTTCGCAATGCGCGCTTTGCTGGTGATCGAATGGAATCTCGACGTTGTCGAGCGGGGTAACGGCGTTCACGGTTGCTCAGGTAGTGTGTCGAGTTGTTCCGGCGTTTTGCCGAGCGCGTCGGCATAACGTTGACGGCAGGCAGCGGAAAGTTGCCGGAACACGCCGGGTTTCAGATGCCGGCGCACCCGCCATTTGAAATACCCGGTACTTTGCGCCAGCAGTACCAGGTCCATGCGTTCGCGGTACATGTGATATTCAAGTGTCGACGCCAGTCCCTGTTGCGCGCGCTGCCAGGCGTCTTTCGCCTGCCGCTGGTATTCCGCAATCGCCTGATCGAGCACGATTTCCTCGGCTTCCCAGCCGCTGGACGGCGCCCGCACGTAATGACCGTTATCGTCCTGGGCATACAGCAGTTTGCTGTGGCCCATGAAGGCCTTTGCGTTCTGCTGCGGCACTTCCTCTTTTTTCATGCAACGTCAGGATCCGGTGTTGCCGGCTGAATCGCAGACGGTGAGATGGATCCAGGCGGTATTGAAACGGCCGCTTTCCGGCACGTAACACAGCAGTCGCTGGCCGGGCTTGAGCTTGCCGGAGTGAAACAGCTCCTCGAGAATGATGTAGATTGAGGCCGCGCCTGTATTGCCCTTGGTGTACAGATTGGTGAACCAGCGTTCGAACGGAATGTCGAAGCCGGCTTTCAGCATGTGTTCGCGCACTTTGTCGCGGAAATAGTGCGAGGAATAGTGCGGCAGGAAGTAATCGATATCCTCCGCCTTCAGGTTCTTGAGCCGGCCGATATCAAGCAGGGGGCGCTCGACCGTGTAGTGCATGACGTGTTCGTTGAGCTGTTTTACGTCCTGCTTGAGTGTGAATACGGAGCGTTCCGCCCATTGACCCGGCTCGTAAGCCGGCCAGCCCCTGAGACTGCCGTCCTCGAGTTTTTCCGCGCCGCCGTACATGCAGGCCGGTTGTTCGTTGGCATAGGAGCGCTCGGTGATCCAGTCGATTCGCAACGACAGGCCTTCCGAGGCCGGCTGCGGTTCGATCAGTGCGGCACCGGCGCCGTCCGACAGCATCCAGCGAATGAAATCTTTCTGGAAAGCCAGAATGCCGTTGCTTTCCAGGGCTTCGATCTGTGCGTCGCTCTCGGCCTTGAAATTGCGCGCGTGCATCACGACCGAGGGGGTTTCGGAACCGGCGCTGACCGCGTGCTGGAATTCGCCGTTGGCGACGCCATACATCGCATATTTCATGGCCGCGGTGCTGCTGATGCAGACGCCGGAGGTGAACACGTTTTCACATGGCGGAATGGCCAGTTCGCCGTGCACCATGTTGGTATGACTCGGCACCAGTTGATCGGCAAAGGTGGTGCCGCAGGCCAGCAGGTCGATCTGATCCAGCTTGAATTCGCCGTTGGCGAGGCCGCGAATGGCCACGGCCGTCAGTTGCGCGTTGGTGTGCGTCGGCCGGCCGGTGGCGGGATCGATGACATAGTGACGGGTCTTGATGCCATTGGAACGCAGAATGATGCGGCGCGCCCGCGACGGCTGGCCGTTGACCATGCCGAGTACCGATTCCATCTCGTCGTTGCTGACCGGGGCGTTGGGCAGGTATGCCGAAAGATTGGTGATATAGGCCTGTCCTGTCATGCTGGATTCCGGTTCAATTTCCTGAAGGTTGACTGTAATACGCTTGTTGTGCGGCGATTCGCCTGCGCATGAATGGCGCCAACAATGTTTTGAGCAAGGCACTGATCGGCAGCACGGTGATCAGCAGCGCGATAAGAAACACAATGTAGATCATCACCACCGGCTTGCGTGCCCAGCTGCCCTGTTTGCCGAGTGCGCGCAGCAGTTTGCCCCAGGCGAGAAAGCTTCGGCGCGCGGCTTTTTCCGTCGCGATCAGATGCGTATTGACCTTCACCGCGCCCATGCCGCGCAGCAGGCTGGTGTCGAGCGGCAGGTCTTTTTGCAGCACCTGCAGCATGCGCTCGCCAAAGCGGCGGCTGGCGGTGATCTGTTCCGGCTTGACCCCGGCGCGCGGGATCAGCCCACCGAGCATGGGGCCACGGTTGCCGGTCAACATCCACAGCGGGGTGGCCAGGAAACTGCCGATCGAGCCGGCCTCGTCCACCAGCACCACATTGCCGACCAGGCGGGCGCCACAGGCGGCCAGCAGTTCCTTGGAGCGTTCCTGGGCCATCAACCACATGTCGCGGCAGGCAATCACGGTCACCACCGGGGTGTCCTTGAGTACTGACCGCGCCGTGGGGTCCTTGAGGAATGCGGTGGTGGGCAGCGAGGGCGACAGAAACCAGACCTGATAGCCGAGGATCACCAGGTCGAAATGTTCATCCGCTGCCAGTCCCGGCGGTTGGAGTTGGGGCGGGTCGAGATAGATCGCTTCGGGGAATGTGTCGAAGAAGCGCAGGATCGGCCAGGGAAAGGGATAGGGCTCCCGGCAGCGCAGTACCAGCTGACGGACCTCCACATCGCCGGCCTCGGCGAGTGGAGCGGTCAGGTTGCGGATTACCTCGGTCAGCTGTCCACTGGGGGACGCATAGTGAACCACCAGTACTTTTTTAATACTCATAATTGATTGATTCTAGAAGCTAAATTCGACGCATGCCCCATACGTGGTCGGGTTTCCAGTTGCCTGCGGGTGGCAACTTCCCGCAGTGGTTATCATCGCATAGAGTACATAATAATTCTGTAACAATACGCGCGTTCCCCGCGATTTTGCCGGCAGTGATTAAGATCCCGATGCCGCAGGTGCTGTGACACGTCGAATATGCCCAAGGCAAACCTGGCGTATTCTGCGGGTCTTGGCCCTTTGGGCCTCACGTTCTCGGGTATGGGCGCCACGCAGAGCTGGCGGAACAGTGTGCCGGGCGTAGCGCGCGACGGATCTGGCGCGAACCTGGATACATGCGGAGGCGGCCCGTTACGAGAGCCGGATGGAGCGGATATGCGGGATCGGCGCGTTGCCGCACTGTTGCGGCAACGCGTGCAGGATAACGAAATGTTTCTCAGTTGGGTGGCATCAGCACCGTATCAATTTCGTAGATGATGCCGTTGCTGGCTTTGATGTCGGCCGTTACGACCTTGGCATCGTTCACCGTGACCTGATTATTGTCGCTGCGAATGTTGAGTGATTTGCCCTCAAGTGTCTTTATCATGTGCTTGGGGCTGTCGATTTTCACCAGTTGTTTCGATGTCAATTCGCGTGTCAGCACATGATATTCGAGGATCGACGTGAGCTTGGCTTTGTTTTCGGGCTTCAACAGGTCGTCCAGCGTTCCCGGCGGAAGTTTTGAAAATGCTTCGTCAGTTGGGGCAAACAGGGTGAAGCGGCCATGGTGCTCCAGCTTTGCGGTGAGTCCGGCGGCATCCAGCGCTTTCAACAGCGTCGTGTAATTGCCGGCGTCGCGGATAACCGTGATGATATTGTTTTCGGCCTTTTCGCGAGCGGCAAATGCATTGCCGGACGTCAATGCCAACCCGGTGAGCCCCAGAACCAGCAGGGACACGAGACGGGTCCAGTATTTTGTGCGTTCCATAACAGTACTCCATGTGAAGCGGACATTATTACCGCGTAAGCCAATAAGTCTGCGCAGGTCGCGGCACAACCGCCATGATCCGCGTCAACAGCGGGGTCTGTTTTGAGCCGTTGCACGTAACATATGATGATTACTTGCCAAACCGGCATCCAGCGAGGCATGTCCCGGCTACACTTGTGATATGAACCTCAATCTGTTTCATCCCGCCACTGCGGCATGGTTCAAAAAGACCTTTCTGGCGCCCACTGCGGCGCAGGCTGAGGCCTGGCCGTTCATCAAGCAGGGCCGGCACGCGCTGATTGCCGCACCCACCGGTTCCGGCAAGACCCTGGCGGCGTTTCTGTCCGCCATCGACGATCTGGTTCGTGAAGGAATCGAACACGGTTTGCCCGATGCTTGTCAGGTGCTCTATGTGTCTCCGCTCAAGGCGCTTTCCAACGACGTGCAGAAAAATCTGCAGGTGCCATTGGAAGGTATTCGCAATGAGCTGTTCGAATCGGGACTGCCGGACGTGGAAATTCGCGCCTGGGTGCGCACCGGCGACACCCCGCAGAGCGAGCGCGAACGCATGCGCCGCACCCCGCCGCACATCGTCGTGACCACACCGGAATCGCTTTATATTCTGCTGACTTCGGATTCGGGGCGCAGGCTTCTGTCGACCGTGCGCAGTGTGATCGTGGACGAGATTCACGCGCTGGCCGGCAACAAGCGCG
>DASUXE010000084.1:0-3232 GCA_036378075.1 Gammaproteobacteria bacterium | reverse complement strand
CCAGCAGATAGACTGGTACCTGCGCCGCCAGCACGTTCATCAGATTACCGACGCTGGCGCGAACCTGGCGGCCTTCTTCCAGCAACTCATCAGGGCTGGCCTGCAACAGGCGATCAGCGCCCACTACGATCACGATGCCGTTGAGCGGTTCTTTCTGTTTACGGCGCGACAGCAGTGCCAGCAACGCGTCCCATTCACTGCGGTCGCGCTTCGCATCCTCCGGCACCGCATAACGGCCGGCGGTATCGATAACGATGGCTTCCTCGTACATCCACCAGTCGAGATTGCGGGTGGAACCCGTAACCCGCTCCGGCAGATCCAGCACCGGTGACAGCAGGTAGGCATTCCTGACCGCAGTACTCTTGCCGGAACGCGAACGTCCCATGATCACGAACCAAGGCAGCACATACAGCGGATCGCCGAGTAGTCTCAGCCGGGAGCGTTTGAGCGCGCGGATCCCCTGACGCCAGCGCTGGCGCAGATCGCGGCGCAGCACACGCGGCGACCAACTGACTCGTTCCTGCTCGGTCTGTTCTTCATTGATGAGTTTTCTGACCTGGCGTTTGGCACGCCAGCGCACCACCAGCCGTCGGACCACCAGGAACAGCACCACGAACACCGCGATACCGGCCAGTACCAGCAGGGCATCCTGCAGCGGTTTGTCCTTCCACAGGTAGTAACCGATCACCGCAGCACAGACCACCGCGATCAGCAGCAGCCAAAGCAGGAATTTGAACAGTTTCTTCAGCATCGTGGCCCCGCTACCTGAGTAACGCCTGAATACCGCTGAGCGCGGCGGCGATATAGTGGTGATACACGATGAACAGAATCAGCAGCGCGGCGAGCGGTCCGCCAAACACCCACGGCAGGATATTCCAGCGTCCGCTGAGCGCCTTGTGCCCGGCTTTGGCGGCCCCATACGCTTCCGGAAACAGCGTGACTGCTTTCAGATCGAGTCCCTGGCTGTCGGGTAGCAACAGCCGCAGATTGGCGCGTTTGACCTCGGTGAATTCGCTGAAACGCGCGTCGCCGAAATACTTGCCGCGAAATCCCAGCGCCAGGCACAGATAGAGTACCTCGCGTGCAGCGCGCGCCGAATCGTCGTCGCCGAGCGCGCCCAGCCGGCTATAGAATTCCGCGCCCGCATTGGTGGTGTGGAACAATTCACGCTGCAGGGTCAGCTGCTGCCAGCGCGGCTTTTCTGCCCACTGCGAAACCAGAATCAGTTCGTCCAGATAGGCAACCACCGCAAAGCGTGCAGCATCCAGCGTTGTAGCCGGCAGATCCAGTTGCTGTGCCTGGCGTTCGCAGGCTTTGAGCTTGCTGACAAGCTCGGCACGCAAGACGTCGCAGGCAATGGCCTGGGTGTCGGCGCCGGCGGCAAATCGCCGTTGCATCCCGATCAGGAATTCGACATAGCAGTCGATCAGGCGCACGCGATTATCTCCTCAACACAACCAGTTCGAGATGCAATTCCTCGGGCGCATCCTTCCATGCAAACCCGACCTCGCGGGAGCGTTCCACGTCCGCCCACTGGTTGTCGCGGGTATCAATGCGCATGTAATAGGTGTTGGACCGGCGTGGCAGACCGGGCGGCGGCACCGGTACATGCCGCACACCGATGCCGGGCAGGGAGCGTTCCACCAGTGCTTCGACGGTGTTGCGCGCACCGAGTTTGGCCGCGGTCATGATCGAGTCCAGGTACTGATCGATCGGCTGGCGCAGATTGAACACCAGATAGTAGTCATTAGGCTCATCGAGGAAGCGCGGCGGAATCATGGCGGTATAACAGGTACCGTCATAATTCATGGCGACCGTAAATTGCGGCGCGATGGTGATCTCATTCAACAGTTCGGTAATCAGCCCGCGAATGCGGCCGAAACATTGCCCGAGACGCAGATGATCGTAGCCCGGCACCAGCCGGTTGCCCTGGGCGTCTTCACCGAGCAGGTTGACCTTCTCGCCAAAGGTGCTGAGTTCACCGGCGAAACTGCGCAGCACGCCATAAATATCCCATGGGTGCACCGAAGGTGTTTCGGTGAGATGTGTCAGCAACGGCGCATAGCGCGCGAGGGTGCGCAACGCCAGTTTGTAACGCATCAAACCCGGATCGAAATCCGATTTGCCATGCACCGGCGTCTTGTATACCTCGAGCTGCAGTGCGCGGCCGGTCAATTCGTCGCGCACTTCGCGCACCAGCCGATACAGATCCGGGGAACCTTCCAGACTGACTACCGGGGGAATGAAGTCCGGCGCCTGTTTCAGGGTATCGCCGTCACGAACAATTCGGGCGATTGGAATCACTTCGTGTTCAGCCAGCTCGTCCTGCTCGGTCTCCCACAGCAACCGGACCAGATAATTCAGGGTGCGCACGTTCGCTGCCGGACCATCTTGATAGGCGTCGCGATATTCATCCGGTTGCGCCAGACTGACGAACCGGGTATTGCTTCCGCCGACGTCTTTCAGATCCTGCACGGTGGTGACATTGTTTTCCGTGGCACGCAACTTGCGCAAACCGGCATAGATCGTGAACGGTTTGTCCATGGTGACACTGCCGGGATCGAAGGCGCGTGCCAGCAACACACCGTTGCCGGGAACACTGACAAAGCTGCCATCCGGAAACAGGAATTCGCCGTTCTGCACTTCACAGGTACCGTTCGGCAGCGACGATGACATCAGATCCAATCGCGCCACGCCCCAGAAATGGGGTTGTAGATAGTGCTGATAGGGCTGCAGCCTTTCCTGGTTATACAGATCTGTCAGCTGGAAATGCTGCGGCTGCAGGAATAACCCCTGATGCCAGAATACCGGTTTGAACTGGTTCACGACGCCACCTCTTCCTGAAACGCGGACGCATATACATCACGCTGTTTATATTCACGACCATTCATCTGCCGCCGCCTCCACCGCCGCCGCTCTTGGCGCCCGGCAGGCCTGGCAAACTCGGGCCGCTGGATTTCTTCTGCTCCGCTCCACCGCCGGACTTGGCTTTTTCACCGCCGCCTTCCTTGCCGCTCGCGCTCGGCGGCGTGCCGGTAATGCGAGCACTGCCGGCGGTACGCGAAATGAACTCGGTGGCCTGGGTCGGACCCAGACCGATAGCGACCGTCAGCGGGACCGGTTCACCGTCCGATTTGGCCGACTGCAAGCCGACCATCACCAGCCCTTTGCTGAGCCAGCTGGTGGGTACCGGCTGGATCGGAACGTTGAACAAGGCCACATCCGAGGCCGG
>DASUXE010000083.1:0-2085 GCA_036378075.1 Gammaproteobacteria bacterium | reverse complement strand
CACTTACATAAATCCTGCCAAAATCGTAACCAAAATTAGCCAGATACGGCGATGGTTCAGAAGGAAGACTATCTTGACCGGTTGGGAATTCGGATGACCACCCGCTACCCGGTTCATCGTAGGTATAGAGGTTACTAGCATCGGTTATGACTGCGCTGCCGCCAACGATATTCACGCCAATACCAAAATCGATGGATCCGGCAGGGGTTTGAAGTACTGCAGTCGCAGTACTGGTCGTCGCCCAGCCACTCGACGGTTTCTGGTACAGTAGCGCGGTATTTATTTCGGGAGCGCCCAAAACGATGAGGTCGCCCGAAACTTTCAATCTAGATCCGAAATCTCCGAGCAAATCATCGAAGCCGCTGCTCGAACTCGACAAGACTGCCGTGGCACTGGTGCTGTTCTGCCAGGTTGCGGCTGATTTCACATACACCAGCACGGTTTCCCCGGTGGTATTGTTCGCCACCACATCGCCATCAACACTGACCGCATACTCGGCGCCACTCTGGATCAAGCCGGTGCCGGTCGGATTGCCCAGCACCGCTGTCTGACCAGCACTCGTCCAGCCCGCTGCGGGCTTGCTGAATACATAAACCGCATCGCCAAGTGCGGCCAGTGTCGAGTCGTCGCTGCTTAATGCGATATCCGTACCAAGCTCCTGGGAGTAGGTCCCAGTCGAAGGTGTCAGCCTTGCGTCAGGCGTATCCGTATCGGCCCAGCCGCCAGAGGGCTTGTCATACACATCGATTGCACCGCAAGGCAAGGTCGAATTACTTGTACAAGCTGCGGTCGGGTCGCCCACGAAAATCGTGTTGCCATCCGAAGATATTGCAATGCTTGCTCCAAAATCAGTCGCGCTGTTGACGGTCACCTGTTTATCGGATGTATGAAGGCGCGCAGATTCGATCCAGACCCCGTTATTCAGTTGATAAATAAATATCAGGTTACCTTTGCTGTCTCCGCCAGCAACTGCAAGGGTATTGCCTGCGATGGCAATCGCGCCATTGTTCAATCTACCGTCTGCATCGTATTGGAATATGGGGTAAGGACCCGCCAACGGTCCGAGCGCGTAGGCGGAATCACAAAACATTTCTGAACAGAATGACAGAATCAGAAATAAACAAGCTGTTCGCAGGAGCTCAATACCGGCGTGGCCAGCCGACCGGAACCATGACGCACGGCGGCCAATGCCGTTGAATTTGTATTCGGTGACCTTGCCGTTCTTGACCTTGAGCACAGTGCCGACTGCGACCTTGGCGTTGGCCTGAATGAAATCCCAACGCGCCAGTGCGGGCACCCAGAAGACGTTTTTCTCGGTGTAATAGTCGCGGGCTTCCAGTTCGCCCGGGATCATGTCTTCCGCATCTTTGCCCAGGTAGTAATCGTTCTTGGGGTTCCGGAAGGCCGCTTCCAGTTCCTTGCGACGGGTGATGAATGCATCCGATACATATTTGAGAAAGATCAAGCCCAGTACCACGTGCTTGTACACCGCGGCATCGAGCATCGGCAGCAGCTTGTTGGCCGCCGTCCAGAGCTGCTTGTCCAATTCGTTCAGGAATTCAGTTTCGGTTTGCTTCATTTAATGGCTCGTAACGCAGATGGATTGCGGGCGCGGCATGGCTGCCGAGGCGGTGTGTGAGAGAGACGGCAATTTTGCGGCAGATTTCGCGGGCTCAAAGAACATCCCTTCCGTTCTGCTTGATTGGCGATTTTTTTGGCCAGCCCCTTGTTCCCGCTGGCTCACGACATAAAGCCTATGAAATATAGCAGCCCTGAGGAGTCAGGGGTCGGACATCCGGGGGAAAGTTCGATCAGGGCGCTGGCGGCACGGGCTTGAATTCCTCGCGAATCTTTGCAGAAAGCAGTTTCACCAGAATCCAGCCGTAGAGTCCCACGAAGACGAGGCCCATGACGGCCATGAACACCATCACGCCCGGCATCATGGCCTGGACACCGGGTGGCGTGTGGGCATCGGCCGGCAGGTGGCCGACAGCGATTGCACCAATCACACCCATGAGGACATACAGCGCGGAGAAGACGATGCCCAGAATCATGAAAACGATGAACGAGATGCGGGCCCAGTTC
>DASUXE010000082.1:0-4364 GCA_036378075.1 Gammaproteobacteria bacterium | reverse complement strand
ACTCTGGACGAGATACTGGATTGTGACCGGCGAGCCCGCCGTGTTGCTGCGGATGCCGTAGCACGGAGTGCTGCATGACGAGCTTCATCGTCAGCGTGCTGGCGTTCATCGTCGCTATTGGCGTGCTGGTAACGGTGCACGAGTTTGGCCATTTCATCGTGGCACGTGCGATGGGGATAAAGGTGCTGAGATTTTCGGTCGGTTTCGGTAAACCGCTGTATACATGGAAGCGCCGCGGCGATTCCACGGAATACGTGATTGCGGCATTGCCGCTTGGCGGGTATGTGAAGATGCTGGATGAACGCGAAGGGGATGTGGCGCCTGCCGAATTGCCGCTTGCGTTCAATCGTCAGCCATTGCATAAGCGATTTGCGGTGGTGCTTGCCGGGCCGATCTTCAACCTTGTATTTGCGGTGCTTGCCTATTGGGCAATCTTCATGATCGGCATACCGGGAATCAAGCCGGTGGTCGGCGAGATTCGCGGCGGCTCGATTGCGGCGGCCGCCGGTTTTGTCAGCCAGGACCTGATTGTGGATGTGAATGGCGAACCCACGCCAACCTGGGAAACGGCGATGCTGCGCCTGTTCGAGGGTGTCATGCGTGGTAATGCCGTCGGCGTGAAGGTTCTGACCCCCGCGGGGCAGCAGCGTTCATTGACGTTGAATATTGCCGATCCGAGAGCCCTGACAGAACCGGGCAAGCTGCTCGACGGCTTGGGATTGAGCCAGTGGACGCCGGATATCCCGCCGGTCATCGGTCAGATTGCTGACGACGGCTCGGCGCGCGCTTCAGGACTCAAAAGTGGTGACAGGGTGGTCAGCGTGGCGGGCGCCCAGGTGGACAGCTGGCAGCAGTTGGTCAAGTTGCTGCAGGTATCACCGGGGAAGACGCTGGATACGGTTATCGAAAGGGACGGTCGGAGTATCCCTGTCAGACTGAAAGTGGGGGTACAACGTGCCCAGGATGGCAAGGAAATCGGTCATATCGGGGCGGCGGTGCGGATCCCGCCGGATTTCGGCGCCCGATTACGGGCGGAACAACGGTATAATCCCGCGGTCGCATTATGGCATGCCGTGAAGCGGACAGCCGGGATGTGCTGGCTGACCCTGGATGCCGCCGGAAACATGGTGATCGGCAACGTCTCGTGGCACAACCTGAGCGGGCCGATAGACATCGCCCAATATGCCGGTTATTCGGCGCAGAGCGGGGTGGTGCCGTTCCTGATGTTTCTGGCAATCGTGAGTATCAGCCTCGGGGTGCTCAATCTGCTGCCGATCCCGCTACTGGACGGCGGGCATGTGCTTTATTACGCGCTGGAACTGGTCAAGGGCTCGCCGGTTTCGCAGCGCACCGAGATCGTGGGTCAGCGAGTGGGCATCGCGTTGTTGCTGATGCTCATGTTTTTTGCCGTGTATAACGATCTGAGCCGTCTGCTCAGTTGAGGAGGTTGCACTTGGAATTTCTACGCCGCGCCGGATTATTTCTGGCCATTCTGACGTTCCTTGCAATAGCTCCTTCCATGGCGCGGGCGGACGATTCATTCGTGGTGAAAAAAATCGAGATTGCCGGTTTGCAACGCATTTCCGACGGCACGGTTTATGACTATCTGCCAATCAACATCGGCGACCGGGTCAACGGCGAACGGATCCAGGAAGCGATCCGGGCACTATACAAAACAGGATTTTTTCGCGACGTTCAGATGCGGCGTGACGGAGACATGCTTATATTAGTGGTCAGAGAACGTCCATCCATCGCATCTTTTACAGTAACCGGAAACAAACTGATCAAGACAGATGATCTGAATAAAACGCTGCAGAAAATCGGACTGTCCCAAGGGCAGATATTCAATCGCGTGACACTGGACCAGTTCAAACAGCAGCTTATCGATGAGTATTACAGCCACGGTAATTACGGAGTTATTCTGAATTCGGATGTAAAAGACATCGGTGGCAACCGCGTCAGCGTCAACGTGACAATTAAAGAAGGTCGCCCGGCCAAAATACGGGCGATTAATATAGTAGGTAATCACGCTTTTTCGGAGCAGGAGCTCAGGGACGTCTTTAAGCTCAAGGTGGAGGACTTCTGGTCGTTCTGGGGCAGCGATGACGAATACGCGCGCGAAAAACTGGTTGGCGATCTGGAATCCCTGCGTTCCTTCTATATGGATCAGGGTTATGCGGATTTCAGTATCGACTCGACTCAGGTTGCGATTTCTCCGGATCGTAACAGCGTTTATATAACGGCAAATATTACTGAAGGGGCAATCTACAAGGTCAAGGGCGTCAAGCTTGCCGGGCAATTTGTCGTGCCTGAGGCCCAACTCCGGCAATATCTACTTGTAAAGCCGGGAGATACGTTCTCGTTGAAGCGGGCTACGGCGACATCAGATTTGATTCGAAAGCGCTTGGGCGTGGATGGTTATGCGTTTGCGCAGGTCAATTCGATTCCCGATATAGATCGGGAGCATAAAACTGTTTCCATTACGTTCTTTGTCGATCCGGGCAATCGGGTGTATGTGAGACACATAAATTTTAGCGGCAGCACCAGCACCGATGAGCAGGTGTTTAGGCGTGAGATGCGACAACTTGAGGGAACGTGGCTTTCGAGCATCGATGCTGAGCGTTCGCGTGTCCGACTTGAGCGGCTACCTTGGGTTGAGTCCGCGAAGGTGAACACTAGCCGTATTCCGGGGAGCGATGACCAGGTTGATCTGGATTTTGATGTCAAGGAGCGCCCCGGAGGAACCGCATCGATCGGGCTCGGATATGGGAGCCAATCCGGCTTCATAATTGACGGCCAGATTGTTAATGCCAATTTCATGGGTACCGGTGAACGGTTGTCTGTCGATGCCAGCCGAAGCTATATCGGACATAATTATTCGCTCAGCTTTACCGATCCCTATTACACAGTCGACGGAGTCAGTAGAACATTAGGGCTATTTGGCAGCCGTATTTCGCAGTTGACTGTCAATAGCTCACCCTTTACCACCAAAACATTTGGTGGGCAGATGAGTTTCAATATTCCATTGTCCGAATACAGCGCCTGGGGTCTGGGTTTTACTTACAGTCACAATGAGCTGACCTCACAGATCGGCACGTCTAACGAGATCGTTTCATTTTTACAAGACCCGTCAAATGGTGGGGTTTTCTATCTCCAGCAAGCCTGCCAGGACCCACTCAGAGCATTTACGTTCTATTGTCTGATGCCGGGTTTGCGCTACAACACATTGGAGACCCAGTTAAGTTTTGTGCATGACACACGAAATCGAGTGATCTTTCCTGATAATGGTGCACGCGAAAGCATAAGCCTGACTACTGCTGTGCCTGGTGGTGACCTGAGATATTACATTTTGCAGTACAACCAACTTGCGTTCATCCCATTATTCAAGGGCTTTATCTATGGGATCAACGGAGAGTTGGATTACGGTTCGGGGTACGGCAAAACATCGCAGTACCCACCGTTCAAGAATTTTTTTGCGGGTGGCCCCGATACGGTCAGAGGGTGGCAGCCGGGAACCCTGGGTCCTTATGATTCAAACGGATTTTACCCGTTAGGTGGCCAGGCCATGGTTTTTATGCAAAACGAACTGATTTTGCCGCATTTTGGCTCGAAGAGTGGGTCGGAAAGCGGGTCAGGCCGTTATGCATTCTTCATTGATACCGGCAACGTTTTTCGCCGGCCGGGCGATTTTCGTTGGCGCGATCTGCGGTTGTCGGCGGGTATTGCTGCGACATTCCTGACCCCGCTGGGCGCCATGAAATTCAGCTATGCTTTACCCTTGAATGCGAAGCCAGGTGATAAGACCGAGCGCTTCCAGTTCACCCTGGGTACCTATTACTAACCAGTATTGGAGTGAGATTGCCATGAAAGCTTCCATGATTCCGGTGGCCCTGCTGTTTGCAGTTGCGGGTATTTCCTGGACAGGGATGGCCGCTGCGGCTGAAACCCGGGTTGGCGTGGTCAATATGGCGCGATTACTGCAGCAATCGCCTCAGGCACAATCCGCATCCAAGAAGATGGAGAAGAAGTTCGATACCCGACGCAAGGATCTGATGGCGGAACAGGACAAGATCAAGAACCTGCAGGACAAAATCAACAAGAATGGCGCTGTCATGAGTTCTAGCCAGTTACAGGATATGCAGAGCCAGCTGGATGACTTGCAGCGGGATTTCAATCGCAAACAAAGCGATTATCTTGATGATGTCAATGCGCAGCGTAATGAAGAGCTGGGAAAATTGCAGCACGATATCATCGAAGCCGTGCAGGTCTTCGCCAAACAGAAGAAATACAATCTGATTATTGGCGAAGGTGTGTTTTATGCCGATGACACGGTCGATGTCACAGATCAGGTCTTGGCGGAATTG
>DASUXE010000081.1:0-3734 GCA_036378075.1 Gammaproteobacteria bacterium | reverse complement strand
ATCGGCGCGGGTATTTTCGTGCTTACCGGCCAGGCCGCGGCATTGCATGCCGGACCCGCCATCGTGCTGTCCTTTGTGATTGCCGGCATTGCGTGTGCCTTCAGCGCGCTGTCTTACGCTGAACTGGCTTCCACCATCGGCGGCTGCGGCAGTGCCTACGGCTATGGCTACGCGACGCTGGGCGAAATCGTGGGCTGGATCATCGGCTGGGACCTGATTCTGGAATATGGCATCGGCGTCTCCACGGTCGCGGTCGGCTGGGGCGGCTACATGGCCAATGCCCTGACGGCGGTGGGCATTCATATCCCGTTTGCATATTCGAATGCAATCGGTGTGGTTGATCCAAGCAATCCAGCCTTGCACGGCATCGTGAACATCCCGGCAATCTTGATCGTCGCCGTGGTGACGACGCTGTTGTGTATCGGCACCAAACTCTCGGCCCGCTTCAATGGCGTCATGGTTGGTATCAAACTCATCGTCTTGCTGCTGTTTATCGGTGTGGCGATTTTCTTCATCAAACCGGAACTGTGGCACCCGTTCATACCCCCGGTCGGCAAGAACCCGTTGGGTAACGAAGCCTACGGCTGGGGTGGTGTCATGACTGGTGCAGCCACCATTTTCTTTGCCTATATCGGCTTCGATTCAGTCTCGACTGCGGCGGAGGAAACCCGCAATCCGCAGCGCAATGTGCCCATCGGGATCATCAGCTCGCTGGTAATCTGCACACTGCTGTACATTGCCGTGTCGGGTTTGTTGACTGGTATCGTTCCCTACACGGATTTGAATACCCCCTCGCCGGTATCCGATGCGCTCATCAAGATCGGACTTAAAAGCATGGCGGGCATTACCGCCGTCGGTGCAATCGCCGGCCTGACCACGGTTATCCTGGTCCTGTTCTTTGGCTTGACCCGTATCTTCCTGGCGATGTCGCGTGACGGCCTGTTACCGAAAGTATTCTCGGCCGTGAACCCGAAGACCGGGACGCCGGTGCGGATTATCATCGCAAGCGGGGCACTGATGGCGTTGATCGCGGGTTTCTTTCCGATCGATGTTCTGGCAAAACTTGTCAACATGGGGACATTGGGTGCGTTCACCGTGGTCTGCGCCGGTGTCATCTGGCTGCGTTATACGCACCCCGACTTGCCACGCCCGTTCCGCACACCGTTCTCGCCGTTATTCCCGGCGCTCGGCGTGGTCTTCTGTCTCGCTTTGATGCTGAGCCTGCCTCTGCTTACCTGGGAAGCGTTTGCAATATGGCTGGTGATCGGCCTCATTGTGTATGGTTTCTATGGTTACCGTAACAGCGCCTTGGCAAAAGCGGGCTAATCAAGCTTATTCCCAGGCCAATATAAAAAATGCCGGCTCAAGCCGGCATTTTTTATTCGTCACTTCTATTGCGCCGTAACCTTTTCTTGTCAGCCAGTTGCCGCTTGCCTTCCAGTCGTCGGCGCTTGGAAGCTTTGGTCGGCTTGGTCTCAATGCGTTTCTTTGGGGGGCTCGCCGCACGCAGCAACAGTCCGGTCAGACGTTGCAGCGCATCGGAACGGTTGCGTTCCTGGGTGCGGAACCGCTGCGCACTGATTACCAATACTCCTTCACGGCTGACACGGTTCCCGGCCAGAATGCAGAGTCTCTGTTTCACGGCATCAGGTAACGATGCATTACCTGCAACGTCAAACCGCAGTTCAGCAGCTGTCGCCACCTTGTTTACATTCTGGCCACCGGGGCCGGAAGCGCGTACGAAACGAAACTGAATATCGTCTTCATCAAGCGTGATGCGCGGTGTGATGCGAAGCATGGTTAAAACAGCAGGGCTTCCTGTTCCGCAACATAACCGAGATCAATCCCGTATTCCTTGCAATCCACCACACGCCGTATCTGCCAATCAAAATGGTCATTCTGCGCGGCCGGGGCGGCAAGATTGAGCAATGGCCGCCGCTCATAGGGATGCCCATGCCGATCACGCAACAACATGATTATGGGCTTGAGCCGACTCGCGGTATTTGTGGACATGACAATTCCCAGCGCGCCGGTATTCAATTCAACCAGGCTGCCAATCGGGTAAATACCCACGCAACGAATGAATTCCTGCATCAAATCTTCGCCAAATTCGCGCGGCGCCCAGTGAAACATCATGTTCAAACCTGCGTGCCCCGGGACCCCTTCATGATAGATGCGGCTGCTGGTGATATCGTCGTAAACATCCGCGATGGCGACGATGCGCACGTGGTGGGGAATTTCATCGCCTTTCAATCCCATTGGGTATCCGTGCCCGCCAATACGTTCATGATGCAACTGCACGATTTCCAATGCGGCCTGGGGCACATCCTTGTGCTTGCGCAATATGTTGTAGCCGTCCGTGGTGTGCTTTTTGATGATGTCAAATTCGTCTTCGGTCAACACGCCCGGCTTGTCAAGGATTGAAAGCGGGGTGCGCATTTTTCCAACGTCATGCAGCAAGGCGCCAAAGCCGAGAGGTGACAGCTGCTCCTTGCCCAGTCCGAGGTGCACTCCGAAAGCAATTGCAAAAATGCATGTGTTCAGACAGTGATTGGCCGTGTATTCGTGTTTGCTCTGCAGGTTGTTCAGCCATAGTGCGGTCGCGGGACTGGCCGTAACAAGATCCACCATGTCTTCGACCAGCACCCGCAACTCGCGGGTGTCCATGCTGCGCCCGAACCGGACGTCCTGAAACGCCTTGACCAGCTTGTGATGCAGTTTCTCGCGGCTTCCAAGCAGGTGCCGCACGTCCCGGCGGAATGCCCGCCGCGCACGCCACGAGGTATCGGATGGCGGCGAGGTACGGTCATCCGTCTCCATGTCGGATATGCTTCCGCGCTCCACCCTTGAACCGCCTGCGCCTGCGGCTTTCTCGTCGTCCACGAATACGTATTGGCAATACTGTCGCAGGGTAGCGACCTGCTCCATGGATTCGATAATGAACCCCTGGAACATGAAGGGACTCTCGAGCCACGGCCGGTCGAGGGCCTGCACGTACATCCCTACTGAGAGCTGGCTAACCGGCACTTTTCTGACCATGTCGCCATTATGCCAGCCAATCCCGACACGCCCCAGTGCATATCGGCAGGTTGACGTGTCTGATTGGCCAAATCGGGGTAAAAAGGTTCCGGCGACCGTCAACCCGCTTTCCTCTAGAGCGTTACGCAGTCCGTAGGAGTATGAGAACGGCGTCCAGGGAAGGCGCAAAAGACGTCTGTTTTATGTAATGCTGCACCCCGGTCAGGCAAGCGGATATTTACAATACCGCCGGCCGCCGGAAACTGCGGCGGTTTTGCAAAACTCAACTTGAAGTACGGAGTATCAAAATGAAGCGTCAGTTATTGGTTGGTCTGGTTGCCGGCTCTCTGCTGGCCGTTGCCGGTATTGCTTCCGCTCAGGGCACCGCCCCCGCCACTCCGGCTCCGGCTGCCCAGCCGGCCGCCCCGGCGACGGCTCCTGCCAAGAAAGAAACCAAGAAGATGGAGCACAAGAAGTCGATGCACAAGAAGGCGGTGCACAAGAAGGCGATGCACAAGAAAAAGGTAAAGAAGGAAGAGAAGAAAGAAGACAAGAAAGACGGCGGCAAGAAGTAATTCTGCCCGCTTTCAAACTAAAAAGGCGCGGAGACTCTCCGCGCCTTTTTCTTGTCCGGGTGCAAAACAGCCTCAATCAGTGGGTAACCGGCAAGCCATCCCGAATTACCCCAACCACAATCCCCTCGAGCATCAACGCCG
>DASUXE010000080.1:0-5001 GCA_036378075.1 Gammaproteobacteria bacterium | reverse complement strand
CACACCGGAATCCGCCGGTGGCGTCGTCGTCGCTGCGCCTCGCGATGCTCAAGGCAGCGCTGGCGGATGAACCACGCTTTCACGTCGACGAACGCGAGATCAACCGGACCACGCCGTGCTATACCGTGGACACACTCACGGAACTGCGGCGTGATTTTCCTGGCGATGCCTTGTGGCTGATGGTGGGGATGGACGCGTTTCTGGGGTTTCCTACCTGGCATGAGTGGCTGCGTCTGTTCGAACTTGCACACGTGGTGGTTGCACATCGTCCGGGCTGGACCTTCAGGGGCGATGCCGCGCTGGCCGGGATTCTGTCGACGCGGCTGATCGACTCCGCAAGTCAGGCACAGGATCGCAGCAGCGGCTGCATCGTGTTTCAGCCAGTTACGCAACTGGAAATTTCCGCGACCCAGGTGCGCGATTGTCTCGCGGCCGGACGCGATCCCCGTTATCTGGTGCCGGACACCGTCCGCGACATGCTCATGAAATCGAATTGTTATACAGCCAAGGTGAATACAGGATGAATCCGGAACAACTGCGAGATCTGGTGGTCGCGGCGCTTGAAGACATGAAAGGCGTGGACGTGCGCGCTCTCGACGTGCGCGGCAGCACGCCGCTTACCGATTTCATGGTGATCGCGAGCGGCACCTCCGACCGGCATGTCAAATCGCTCGCCACCAGCGTGCTCGACAAGGCACGTGAAGCAGGCGTCAAACCCATGGGCATCGAGGGCGAGCAGGAAGGCGAATGGGTGCTGGTGGACCTGCGCGATGTGGTGGTGCATGTGATGCGGCCGCAGGTACGCGATTTCTACAATCTGGAGAAACTCTGGAGCATGCAGACGTCCGGAGACGACAGCACCACGCCGCTGACGGCAGCACGCAAGCGACGCTGAACATGCAGATCAGTCTGCTGGCGGCAGGTACGCGTCTGCCGGTCTGGATCAATCAGGGGTTCAATGAATACGCAGCACGGTTGCCGCCCGAATGTCGGTTGACGCTGAAGGAAATTCCGCTGGGCACCAGCCGGCGGGGTGGCGACAGTGTGAAGGCGATCGCCGAAGAAGGTGCGCGCATGCTGGCCGCGATTCCGGAGCGCGCGCACGTTGTTGCCCTCGAAGTGCAGGGCCGTGCGTTCAGTACCGAAGAGCTGGCGGCAAAACTGAACCGCTGGCTGCAGGACGGGCGCGATCTTGCATTGTTGATTGGCGGCCCCGACGGACTGGCTGCTGCCTGCGTTGAACGTGCCGAAACCCGCTGGTCACTGTCGCCTTTGACCTTGCCACACGGACTGGTGCGGGTGGTGGTTGCCGAACAGCTGTACCGTGCGTGGAGCATATTGAACCATCACCCGTATCACCGGGCCTGAGCAGCCGATGCAGTCAGAGAGAGTGAACACCGGATTCATTTACCTTGCGTCGCAGTCACCGCGCCGTGCGGAATTGCTGCGGCAACTGGGGCTGAATTTCGAGGTCGTGACCGCGCCAGTGGAAGAATATGTGCTGCCCGATGAATCGCCGGAGCAATACGTGCGACGGGTTGCGCGCGACAAGGCCGATGCCGCAGTGCGCAAACTGTCCGGCCGCCCGCAGACGCTGCTGCTGGCCGCGGACACCGAAGTGGTGGTGGACGGGGTGGTGCTGGGCAAGCCGGGCAATCGCGAAGCAGGCCTGGCGATGCTGAGCCGGCTCGCCGGGCGCAGCCATCACGTATTATCGGCGGTGGCGTTGTGGACGCCGGCGGGCCTCAGGCAGGCATTGAGCATCAGCCGGGTGCAGTTTCGCGAAATCAGCGCCGCTGAAGCAGCCACCTACTGGGACACCGGCGAACCAGCCGACAAGGCGGGCGGCTACGCCATACAGGGACTCGGCGCGGTATTCGTCAAACAACTAGCCGGCAGCTACTCGGGCGTCATGGGCCTGCCGTTGTTCGAAACGGCGGAACTGTTGTCTCAGGCAGGTCTGAGCGTATTGGGAAAGGAGGTTACCAATCGTCATGCACGTGAGGCGTAAGGAGTGAGGAGCAGGATTGCGTCGATCCGGTAGCAATTGTCTGCTCTTCACTCCTCACTCCTTACTGTTTGATCAAGTCATATGAGCGATGAAATCCTGATTAACGTCACGCCGCGCGAGACGCGGGTGGCGCTGCTTGAAAATGGCGTGTTGCAGGAACTTTATATCGAGCGCATGCGGCGCCGGGGGCTGGTCGGCAATATCTACAAGGGCAAGGTGTCGCGGGTATTACCCGGCATGCAGGCTGCCTTTATCGATGCAGGACTGGAGCGTACTGCGTTTCTGCATGCCAGCGACATTGCCAAGGTGGCGTATGCCGATCACGAGGACGAACACGCCGAGCCGGTCGACATCCGGGAGCTGCTGCATGAAGGCCAGGAAATTCTGGTGCAGGTGCTGAAGGACCCGCTCGGCAGCAAGGGCGCGCGTCTCACTACGCATATCAGTATTCCGTCCCGCTATCTGGTGTATCTCCCCGCTGGCCGGAACATCGGCTTGTCCACCCGCATCGAGGACGAAGCGGAACGCGAACGTTTGCGGGAGCTGCTGACTGCATTTGCGCCGTCGGTGGCCGAGGGTGGTTACATCGTGCGTACTGCCGGCGAAGGTGCGCAGCCGGAAGCGCTGCGCGCCGACATGCTGTTCCTGAACCGGCTGTGGGAGGCGATTGCAGAACATGCCGCCAGCGCCAAACCGGGCGAACTCGTACATGAGGATTTGCCGCTTGCCGTGCGCATTCTGCGCGACCTGTTCGGTACCGAAGTGGAACAGGTGCGGGTGGATTCTGCCGAAGCCTATGCACGCATCCGCGGCTTTGCCGAAATGTTCGTGCCGGCGATGGCGCCGCGCATTGAGCAATACACCGGCGCGCGTTCCATCTTCGAACTGTATGGAATCGAGGACGAAATACAGAAGGCACTCGAACGCAAGGTGGAGCTGAAGTCCGGCGGCTATCTGATTCTGGATCAGACCGAAGCCATGACCACGATCGATGTGAACACCGGCGCGTACGTCGGGCACCGCAATCTCGAAGAAACCATTCTCAAGACCAATCTGGAAGCGGCGCAGGCGATTGCGCGGCAGCTCCGTTTGCGCAACCTGGGTGGCATCATCATCATCGATTTTATCGACATGCATCAGGACGAGCACAAGCAGCTGGTGCTGCAGGCGCTGGGACAGGCGCTTGCCAGGGATCACGCCAAGACCCAGGTCAGCGAGGTTTCCGCGCTGGGGCTGGTGGAGATGACTCGCAAACGGACCCGCGAGAGCCTGGAACATGTGCTTTGCATGCCTTGTCCAACCTGTCAGGGACGCGGTTCGCTCAAGACCCCGGAAACGGTCTGTTACGATATTTTCCGTGAAATCGTGCGGGTGACACGCCAGTTCAATGTACAGGAATTGCGGGTACTGGCTTCGCAGGCAGTGGTGGATATGCTGCTGGACGAAGAATCCGCCGGACTCGCGGAAGTCGAAACCCAGATCGGCAAACCGGTCCGGTTGCAGACGGAATCGATGTATAGCCAGGAGCAGTTCGATGTCGTTCCGATGTGACGCATCTGAAAATCGATCTTTTGATTTCAGGGGGTGTTAGAAATGATCTCGAAATCCTCATGTACTAGCGTGTACACTCCGGTTTCTCGATCATTTCTGCCTACCCAGAAACCAAAATCTCTGATTTTCAGAAGCGTCACGCAAATTATCAATGGAAGATAGATGAGGACCTGGCAGCGACGCTTGTGGAAAGGATTTGCCGCGGCCTTCGCTGCGGTGGTGATCGCGCTTGCAACCCTGATTGGCGTATTTCGTCTGCTGGCACCGCTGGTGCCGGGTTACCGCGTGGAGGTGGAACATTGGGCGGCCCGCGCGCTGGAGCGGCCGGTCAGCATTGCCGGCATGGGCGCGCGCTGGGACTGGTACGGCCCCGAAATCACTCTGGACGGGGTCAAACTGTATTCCCGCGACGGCAAGTACGTGGTCATTACCGCGCATCAGATCCGTCTCGGCGTGACGCTGCGCGCACTGTTGCACGGAAGTTTTTCGGCACCGAGCCGGATCATCCTCGTGCAACCTCAGCTCGGAGTGGTGCGCGATGCTGAAGGGCGGTATACCTTGAGAGGGTTTGGCAACCAGACCGGCAAGGTGCAGCAACTGGATTGGCGCAATGCACTGGACGATGCATTCAAGCAGCCCGCCGAGATAATGGTCAGTGACGGGAGCCTGACATTGTTTGATCAGCGGCAGCCGGCAACGCCGCTGATTTTCAGCAGCGTGGACATCAAGCTCGACAATGCCGCCGAAAGCCATGCACTTTCCGGCAACGCGCAGTTGCCGCCCGCATTCGGGCGCAGCGTGGCGTTTGATGCGGAGGTGGACGGCGACGCTTTGCACCCGGAAAGCTGGCAGTGGCAGGCAAGTATTGATGGCAAGGGGCTGCAAGTGCCAGCGTTGTTGACCTACTGGCCGGAATATCAGAACCGTTTTGTTGATGGATCGCTGGATTTGCACGCTGACGCAGCCGGTAACGGCAGCGCCCTGTCGCGCCTCAAGGCGCATGTCAGCGGCAGCAATCTCATGCCTGCCGGACGGACTGCCGACGGCTTTAATACGCTGGCCGGCGATGTGGAATGGACGCAGACTGCTACCGGTTGGACGCTGGACGGACGCAACATCACGCTGACGCGGGCGGGCCAGAGCTGGTCGCCCAGTCATTTCAATTTGGCGTACACCGCGGATGCACAAAGCAGTGATTGGCGTGGCACGGCCAATTTTCTGCGCCTGCAGGATATCGACACCCTGCTGGGCTGGTTACCTTCCGCGTTACGTGAAAAACTGAAGCAGCTGCAACGGTTCGCACCCCAGGGTGATGTATCTGACGCGGGCTTTGCCGTGCATTTCCAGAACCAGCACCCTGAAACATGGTCGGTACGAGGTCGGTTCCTGGATCTCGGTGCGCATGCCAGCGGCGAAATTCCGGGGTTCACCGGCATGGA
>DASUXE010000079.1:0-2105 GCA_036378075.1 Gammaproteobacteria bacterium | reverse complement strand
ACCACGGCAGGGCCGGTGTGGATACCTATGCCGATATCGAAGGTCTCAGACAGATCACCGAGGTCCTTGCGAAATTCCAGCAATACCTCGGCCATCTCCAGCGCCGCGGCAACTGCATTTCTGGCCTGATATTCGTCGGGTACGGGCGCGCCCCAGAAGGCCATGATGCAGTCGCCGATGAACTTGTCGGTGGTACCACCGTGCCGTCGAATGACTGCCACCTGCCTGGAGAAATAACGGTTGAGAATGGAAACCACCTCTTCGGGCTGACGGGTTTCGGACAATGTCGTGAAGCCGCGGATATCGGAGAACATCACCGTCACTTCGCGACTCATCGGTTTTTCGGTAAGCAAGTCACTCTGGGATTTCACCAGATCTGCAACCACCCGCGGGTCGAGAAAACGTCCGAACATGCCGATGGCATGCAAACGGTCACGCTGTTCGCGCAGATATTCAGCCAGCGACATGCTGATGAAAAACAGCCAGGCAAACAGCGCTGGCTGTATGACTGGCATCAGCCAACGTGCTTTCAATAAAGAGTAGGCAAACGCGGCAATTGCGACGCTCAGAATAACCAACACCGTTGCGGTTCTGAAAACCCCAAAACCTCGAACAAACAGCGACCAAACCACTAACACAAGCAAAAACGACAATCCGGCTCCAACCCATGCTGGTGTGCGCCGTAACCAGTCGTGCTCCTTCAGATTCGACAATGCGGTTGCGAGGATGTCGACACCCGGATACGAAGCACTAATGGGTGTGGGATGCGCATCGCCAAGACCTGCAGCATTGGTTCCGATTACAACAATCTTGTTGGTGAACTCATCCGCGGGTCGTTGTGGCTGATGACGTTGCATATCTTCATAGATATCGAAAAACGGGACGTTTCGTACGTCGCTGCGCCAGTTCAAGACGAAGTCAGCCGCTGCCGGAAGCGAATAACCAAGTGACATGGCTACCTTTGCCGGCAGCGAAGGGATGCGCCAGCCGTTTACCTGGTAGTAGGTGTAATATCGGCGGCCGACCTTGTCCGCGTCCTGCAGAAAATTGATATCGCCCACGCGCCCTGTCATGGCCAATTTCGGTAACGGGAACAGAAAGGCTGCCCGCGCATCGCGATTGGCACCAGCTGTCATCTTGAACCCAATCTGTGGCGGATAGGCGCTGAATGGTGCAGCCCTGGTATCATCACCACCTTCAAGATGCGTGACAGGGAAAAACACTTTGTCATTCGACGCAGTAACGTCGATCAGATATCGATCGTCATCCGGCCGCTGGGTATCGGGATCGACAAAATAGATATCGAAAACGATAGCTTTTGGATTCTGTTTCAACAACCCCTCAACGAGTTGAGCATAGAGCGAACGCGGCAAAGGCCAGCCGACAAACAGGTTCTTCTGCAGGGCAAGCAGGCTGCGGTCATC
Source organism: Gammaproteobacteria bacterium (assembly GCA_036378075.1). Taxonomy (GTDB): domain Bacteria; phylum Pseudomonadota; class Gammaproteobacteria; order Natronospirales; family REEB76; genus DASSKW01. Next base: position 681 of record DASUXE010000079.1, on the reverse strand, counting down.
GACGTTGATTACTTCCACATCTGAATCAACCGGGCGCGCTCCGGCATTCCATCGCATCAGCTCGTCCTGAAGCGGGTGTTCGAGAACCGTCACACCCCCCAGCAAAAAGAAATTGGCGGCGATCAGCAGCGCAAATATCAGCAGCTGCATGGTTTTGTTACTGACGTGCATCACGCTGTCGCAAGCTCAGAAATTACCAGCGATAATAGGCCGGATGACCCGGTTTGACTGCGACGAACGTCCCTCGACAGGTGTCGCACACCTTGCCTCCGGCAATCAGTTCCCCTTCCACTACGGCACGGTCCTCGCTGGATTCGATGATTCTGGCCCGGAGTTGGATCGGTCCGTCGGTGGGCGTTGGACGTTTAAGCGTGATGGCGTAGTCAGCTGTCACGGTACACGGCAAAATGTTGGTTCCGGCTTTATTCATGAGATGCCACGCCGCCGTCCAGTTGCAGTGACAATCCAACAGGGAGCCGATGATCCCGCCATTCAGGACCCCTGGAAAGGCTTCGTGGTATTTTTCCGGCGTCCATTCCGCCACCACCTCATCGCCCCGCACGAAGCTCTTGATATGCAACCCCTTCGGGTTCGCAGGACCGCATCCAAAGCAGATGCTTTCCGGTGCATAGGTATCTTGCAGACTCTTTTCTGCCATTCCGGGCTCCTGGGTTACTGATG
>DASUXE010000078.1:0-4386 GCA_036378075.1 Gammaproteobacteria bacterium | reverse complement strand
CAGTGACCCGCAACGCTGGTCACGCATCGAAGCGTCCCTCAAATTCATCGCCCGTGTGGACTCGTTGCGCATGCTGACCGCCGGTGAAACCGCACCGCCGGCTGCAATCGGCGTGCTGGATCAGGCAAACCTGATGATCCCGCTTGCCGGCCTTATCGATGCAACTGCTGAAGTCGCCCGTCTCGAAAAGCAGATCGACAAACTGCGGCAGGAACTGGCCCGCACCGAAGCCAAGCTGGGCAACGACAAATTCGTGAGCAGCGCACCTGCTGATGTAGTCGAAGGGGTACGCGCCAAAGCTGCCGAGGTTCACGCTTCCATCACGGAACTCGAACAGCAGATCGGGCGAATGCGAAAGCTGATCTAGTACTGGGACGTCAGCTCACCCGGCCGGCCCCGGCGACTGATTGGTCATCATGATCGCCAGTTTCCAGTCGCCATCTTCCCGTTTCCATACCGACAGATACTTGCCGTAGGCAACGGTGGCCTGACCGCCTGAGTTGGCGCCACTTGATGTGTATATTCCCCAACTGTAGCCAAGCCGCCCGGATACGTCGGCGTCCTGCGGTGTCCAGGTGATTTTGGTGCCGGCTGGAATGCTGGCGAGCGATTGTGCAATCTGTGGCTTGCCCTTGAGCGCCGCATCGCCCTGCGGCAACAGCGTTGCGTCGGTCATTGCATAACGCGAAAAGGCCGCAGCAAAGCCGGTGTTCGCCGAGGCGTCGGAAAACGCCTTGTCGGTTTGCAGCAGGGCATCTTTCTGCGCAGCATCCACACCCGCCTGCCGATGACAGCCGGACAACAATAACACCGCCAGGAATGCAGTCAGAACAACTCTTGTTTTCACGTTCCCTCCCGGAATTGGATTCAAGAATCCCGGCCTCGCTAGACGATCCGCCGGATTTGGCATAAGGTTGCGTGACGGAGAATCGCCATGCATCACGACACACCCGCCCTCGTAAATGATCCACCGACCAGCACCCTGATTCACAAGGTGAATACGGCCATCAGCCGTGCCAACGAGATTATTCTCGGCAAGGAGCCTCAGATCAGGTTGAGCCTGGTGTGTCTGCTCACCGGCGGCCACCTGCTGATCGAGGATATTCCCGGCGTCGGCAAAACCACGCTGGCGCAGACTCTGGCACGGCTGCTTGGACTCTCCTACCAGCGCATCCAGTTCACCAGTGATCTGCTGCCTGCCGATATTATCGGCGCATCCATATACGAACAGCAAACATCTGCGTTCCGCTTCCATCCCGGGCCGATCTTCACGCAGCTGATGCTGGCGGATGAAGTCAATCGCGCGACGCCCAAGACGCAGAGTGCGCTGCTGGAAGCGATGGAAGAGCAACAGGTCACGGTGGACGGCGAAACCCGCGCTCTGCCGCGGCCGTTCTTTGTTATCGCGACCCAGAACCCGGCGCATCAGGTTGGCACATTCCCCCTGCCCGAATCACAGCTGGATCGCTTTCTGATGCGGATCGAACTGGGTTATCCGGGCGAACACGCCGAACGCGCCCTGCTCAAGGGTCAGGACCGTCGTGACCTGCTCGAAAACATCGAACCGGCACTCAACGCGCATGAGCTGATCGCATTGCGGAAAGCCGCTGCGGAAATACGGGTCAGCGACGCACTGCTGGATTATCTGCAGGCAGTGGTCCGCCACACCCGCGAATCGCCTCGCTACGAAACCGGCTTGTCGCCGCGTGCCGCACTTGCGCTCAAGCACGCGGCACAAGCGTGGGCGCTGCTTGCCGGTCACTCGGCCGTTCTGCCGGAAGACATTCAGGCGGTACTGCCAGGCGTGACCGGGCACCGTCTCCGTCTCAAGGCAAGTCACGAGTCAGTTCCCGCCGCGATCCTGGCGCAGGAATTGGTCGAGGCAGTGCCAATTCCCTGATCGTGTTCGACTCACTGCGTGCCAGTCTGTTGCGCAAAGCCCATGCTTGGGCATGGCGTCGTCAGGGGCCAGATGGCCAGCAGATAACCCTGGCTCGCCGACGCGTATATATCCTGCCGACCCGTCAGGGCTTGCTTTACGGACTGACGCTGTTCGTGATGCTGCTCGGCTCGATGAATTATTCCAACAGCATGGGCTTCATGCTGACTTTCATGCTGGCAGCACTCGGCCTGGTTGCGATGCACGCCTGCCATGCAAATCTCAACGGACTCACGCTGGCAGCCGGCCGCGCCGACGCGGTGTTCGCCGGTGAAATTGCACGTTTTCATATCCAGCTTTTCAACGCCGGGCAGGCAGCACGCCCCGGCCTGGTGATTGCTGCCGAGGATGGAGATACCACAGTCAGCGGCGCGCTCGCGGGTGGCGAATACGGCAGTATCTCGGTGCCGCTGCCAGCCCGGCAGCGCGGTTGGCTCGCGCTTGGACGCCTCTCAGTGGAAACGACCTACCCGCTCGGATTATTCCGTGCCTGGAGTTGGGTGTACATGGACATGCGGGCGCTGGTCTATCCAGCACCGGCAGAATTCGCGCCGCCATTGCCACCTCCACTGGAAGGCCGCGGCGGCGGTCGCCCCACCGAACAGGGTGATGAGGATTTCAACGGCTTGCGCGGCTATCGTCCCGGTGATTCCCCGCGTCATATTGCCTGGAAAGCCTCCGCTCGCGAACAGATGTTGCTGACCAAGCAGTTCACCGGCAGTGGCGAACAGACCCGCTGGCTGGACGCGGACCTGCTGCCGCAATTCAACCTCGAGCAACGCCTGTCGATCCTGTGCCGCTGGGTGCTCGATGCAGATGCACAGAATTTCCATTACGGGTTGCGTTTGCCGGGCGAACAGATCCCGCCCGGCAACGGCGCTGCACAACGTGAACGCTGTCTGCAGCTGCTGGCGTTATTCGGTACCGGCACTTCCAGCCGCGAGACGGCACCATGAATGCCATTTTGCTGCCCGACCTTGAAATCCGTCTGGAACGCATACGCCTGAATTGGGTACTGGCAGCGTTGGCGGTGATGCTGTTGCCGCACGCATTACACCTGCCTGCATGGGTTACAGTCGCGACAATCGGCATTTCCGGATGGCGGCTGATGTCGGCCTATCGCGGTTGGCCACTGTTCAGCCGTGGCGCGCGTATCGTATTCGCTCTGTTCGCATTCGTCGGTGTATTCGTCAGCTATCACACTCTGAATGGTCCCGACGCCGGTACCGCATTGCTGATCCTGCTGGCCGCCCTGAAACTCATGGAAGCCAAGGGTCTGCGCGACTACTTTCTGTTGCTGGTAATCGCGCTCTTCATCGGCATTGCGATTTTTTTGCATGATCAGAGCATTCCGCTCGCCCTGTACATGATTCCGGCGTTGTGGCTTGCCGTCACTGCACAGCTGAACATCGCGCACCCGGATACTGACCGCCCGTTTCTGCAATCAGCACGCACCGCGGCACGCCTGCTGGTACCGGCAATACCCGTCGCCGTGGTGCTGTTTCTGCTCTTTCCACGCGTACCGGGTCCCTTGTGGGGCATCGGTCTGCCGCAGCAATCCGGTGTCACCGGTCTGTCAACCAGCATGTCGCCCGGCAGTCTCAGCCAGCTCGCACAGTCCGATGCGGTCGCCTTCCGGGTACGTTTCGAAAGCACTCCGCCCCCGCCCCCACAACTCTACTGGCGGGCACTGGTATTGCACGATTACGATGGCACCACCTGGCACACCGGCGACTCATCGTGGATGCTGCGCCAGCAACTCACCACCCGCGGCTCGCCACTGACCTACGACGTCACGCTGGAACCTAACAACCTGCGAGCGCTGTACGCACTCGATCTGCCGATAGGCGCGCCGGAAAATGCATTCCTGACCACCGATTTCGAGCTTGCCACGCGCCAGCCGGTGACTGAACTGAAGCTCTACAAAGTCACCTCATACACAAATTACAATTACGGCACCGATTTGCCCGCCTGGCGATTACGTCGCGACCTGCAATTGCCAGCCGGCATTGATCCGCAGGCGCGCGCGCTGGCCGCCACATGGCAAAGCTCCGCCGCCAGCGCCGCGCAGGTCGTCAACGATGCGCTGGCGCTGTTTCATAATCAGCCGTTCAGATACACGCTTCGTCCGGGCGCACTCACAGGCCGCAACAGCATTGACCAGTTCCTGTTCGACACCCGGCGCGGATTCTGTGAACACTATGCCGGTGCGTTTGTGTTTCTGATGCGTGCTGCGGGAATCCCCGCGCACGTCGTAATCGGTTACCAGGGCGGTACCCGCAACCCGCTGGACGGCTACTACGTCATCCGTCAGCAAGATGCGCACGCGTGGGCCGAGGTATGGCTGCCTCGACGCGGCTGGGTACGGGTCGATCCAACCGCTGCGGTCGATCCTGCCCGTGTAGACAAGGGCGTATCGGCCGCACTGCCTGAAAATGAAGTTCCGG
>DASUXE010000077.1:0-3504 GCA_036378075.1 Gammaproteobacteria bacterium | reverse complement strand
TGGCTACATCCGTGTCCAGCGCGGCAATGGAATAATCCTGATAATGCAGATTCGCTGCATGCGCATTGAAACGGACAACCGGATTGCTGCCGGCGAGCTCCAGGCTGCCGCGACTGTCGAGTCTGCCGTCGAGGCCCGGCCACACTACCGACAGATCCGGTGCCTCCACGTTCCAGTCGAACTGAGTCTGGCGTCCAAGATGACCGTTGAATTCGATCCGGTTGTTTGCAATGCGCAACATCACATTCCTGAATTGCCATTTGCCTTGCGCGCATTGCATGCTGCCGCTGCCTGAAACCGGTGCCTTGCGCAGGGTGCCCTGCAGGGATTTCAGGGTCAGCGCGCAGCGCGGCACGGTACCCTGATTGCCGCTGAGCTGTGCCTCGAGGCCGAGGTCGCCCTGGTAAACCGGAAACAGCACGCCCGGATTCAGATGTCGTCCGCTGACAGCGGCGTGCCAGTTGTGTGTGCCACCGTGTTGGTAGTCGCCGTGCACACGCAGGCTGCCACCGAAGCCTTCAACGGTGAGGTTATCGATCAGCGTGTGCCGGATATCGCCGCGCGCCAGCAGTCGCCAGTCGAAACCGGGCAACGGCCGCGCTATGGCAGCGGGCGTCAGGTGAAAGTTGTGAGCGGATGCGTCAAGTTGCCAGTTGCGCAGTGCCGACCTCATGTCGACGCTGCCTTGCGCGGTGAACGTTCCGCCCTTCGCGAGCGTACCGTCGAGATTCAGCGTGATGTGCGACGCCTTGCTTTGCACGTGCAAGGTCCCGTGCGGCGATTCCAGCCACGGTTTGCCGGCAAGCGGCAACGGCAGGGTTTGCCATTCGCCCGCCAGGTCCGGCGCCGGCTGTGCACCGCTCAGGTCGACGAAGCCCTTGAGTTGAAAGCGGGTCCGGGTTCCGGCGCGGTCAAGCTGCAGTTGGTGTACATCAAGCCGCACATCCTGGTATCGCAATGCGAATTGGCCACGCCAGTCACCGGTGTCGGGTTCATGTGCAGTCATGTTTCCCGTGAAATCGGTGCCGGCCGGGGTACCGGAAAAATGCGCCTCCCCGGACGCCTTGATATCCGGCATGCCGTCAAAGATGTTCTGCAGCCGCGTCCGCGTCACCGTCATTTTTCCCTGCCAGGACGGGGCGCTGAAAATATTCCGTACCTCGGCAACGAATTGCATGTGCACCGGCGTCTGCAATCCCAGGTCCAGATGCAGGTCCTGGTCGTCACCCTTGATGACCGCCTGACCGCCGAAGGCGGGTTGTTGCGGCAGACTGAGCGTCCAGTTCAGCGCGGCATCCAGCTGGTCGCCGGTTTCGAAATCCCAGATGCCGTGACCTTGCGCATGCAGTTGCGGCCCTTCCACCCGGAGTTCGGGAATACGCCAGCTGCGATTGTCGAAACGCATTCTGCTGTCGAGATGCGCGATCTGCACCGGTTGCGCGAGCTGCGGCGCGTTGACGTACATCCCGTTGACGCTTAACTTGCTGATAACCACTATCAACGGCAGCCGGGGCGGCACCGGTCTGGACAAATGAAACGGCGTGTTGCCGGTCACCGGCGCGAGCGTAAGCACGACGTCGTCCGTCTCCAGCGCAGTGACGTGCAGACGATTGATCAGCAGTCCCGCCGGCAGCCAGTCGATGGTGACTTTTTTGATCCGGGCTTCGAATTCGCGTGTCTTGATTCGTACGTTGTGCAGAGTGACCGGCCCGGCAAGCGTACCGTCCTCGGCGCCGATCTCAAGCGCGCCCGCGCTGTAATGCTGAATTACCCCGAGCGTCCAGCGCAGTGCCAACCCGGTATGCAGCATGATGCTGACCGCGCCGACTGTGACGACCAGCATTACCGCAATACTGATGAGTACGATACGGCGCTTCACAGATCGGGACCGATGCTGATGTGAATCCGGTACCAGCCGAGGTCCGGACGTTTGACCGGATGCGCGATATCGAAGCGCACCACGCCCACCGGGGTTCGCCAGCGCAAGCCGACACCAACGCCTTTCTCCAGTGAATTCTGGAAACTGTTGGTCACATTGCCGGCGTCAACGAACGCCGCCACGCCGAACACCTGACCGAAGTTGTGATCGATTTCGAGGCTGCCGACCAAGAGGTCCTTGCCGCCCAGCACGTTTTTGTGGCTGTCGCGCGGGCCGATCGAATTGAACGCGTAACCGCGGACACTCTGGTCGCCGCCGGTGTAGAAGCGCTGCGACAACGGCAACCCGTCGAAATTCCTGACGGCGGTTGCGCCAACTTCGCCGCGCAACAGCAGACGAGTTCGGTCGTTGAGCGAGACAATCAGTTTGCTGGCCAGATGCAGTTGCATGAAGCTTATGTCCGACCCAAGTTCATGACTGGCGCCGCGCACATCGAGCGAGGCGTGGTAGCCGTGAGTCGGATAGACGAAACTGTCGCTCACGGAGCGGTTGAAGGTCAGGCCGGGAACCAGCAGCGTGGATACAGTGGTGCCGGTGCTCAGCGCACTGCGGTCATGTTCCAGGTTCAGGTACTGATTCTCGCCCCAGGCGCCCAGCACCGTGTTGCGATTGATACCCAGGGTGGTGGAGTAGGCGATTCCGTCACCCAGAACCTGGCGGGTCGTGCCGAGACTGTAACGCAGCTGCTGCCAGGACGGATTTGACAGCGGTACCAGATAATTGATCTGCGCACTCTCGAGAATGCGGGAATACTCCAGCTCCGCGGCAAAGCGGTGGCCGAGTCCGTTGAGGCGGCGGTTCTCCCACACCAGCGTGGTGCGCGGGCCGGTATCGGTGCCGTAACCGAGACCGAGGCTGTAACGATTGCGTTTGCGTGGCGTCAGCACCACGCGCACCGGAATCCGGCGCTCGGCATCGGTCTGTTTGTGCAGCACCCGCACATCCACGGAACCGAAATAATCCGAATCGCTCAGTGCGTACTGAAGGTTGAGCAACTGGCTGGCATCGTAGGGATCGCCGGGCTTGAATGTCACATAACGGTTCAGGAACGACGTCTGCATGAAATTCTGGTCGAAGGTTACGTCGCCGAAGTAGTACTGCTGTCCGGTATCGAAATGCAGTTCGATATCGGCCCAATGCTGCGGCGGGTTTACCCGCAACACGTTGTCGGTGAAGCGCGCGTTGATATAGCCATGATGGGCTGCCAGTTCCTGCAACTGTTGCTTGATGTTCTCGTATTCCGGCTGGTTGAGTTGATCGCCCACCTTCAGGGGCAAGTTGTGCAGATAGTCGGTGAAGTACCTGTCGTCCTTGCCGGCCCCGCTGAGCTGAATGTCGACGTTACGCACGTGCACTGGCGTACCGGGGTGGATGCTGTATTTGACGTGCCAGCCGTTGCCGGTTTCGTCCAGATCACTGCTGACTTTGACGTCATAATAGCCGTAGGGTTCAAGTGCATTGCGGATCTCGCCGGGTGCGCGGGCGTTGAGCCGGTCGACCAGGCTCTGGGTGAGATCCGGGGAATCACGGTAGGTTTCGATGCTGAGATAGGCCAGCACATTCTT
>DASUXE010000076.1:0-2812 GCA_036378075.1 Gammaproteobacteria bacterium | reverse complement strand
CGCATTTTCAGGGCGTGCTGCAATACGGAATGGATTCTTCCGCCGGGGTCACGGATGCGGATCGCGGCAGTTATCTGGCGGGTCTGACTTTCGGCTATGGTGGGGCGGACTTGGTCGGCGCCGTGGCGCATGACAAGGCGCGGGATAAAACCAATACCAAGTTCGGCATCCGCATTCATGCCGGACAGCTGACCTATGTGCTCCAGTCGGAAAATGTCGCGGAAGGCGGTTTCGATCCGGCTGGCGCGGGTAAATTTCTCTATGGCGGGATTGCATACCGCAACGGCAGCGTCAATTACGTGGCCCAGGTCGGCAACTATCGCAGCGACGCAGTCAATGCGGATGGCAGCTATTTTGCGCTGGGCATTCAGTATTTCTTCGCACGGAATATCTGGTTGAACGCGGGATACCGCAATACCCAGTCCGATGTGAGCAGTCTCAACAGCAGCGCGTACGTGGTCGGCGTGAACTACAACTTCTGAGGGGCGCGCCCGCGGGGGGCATTCCGCAACGGGCTTTGTCAGCGAATCACCCGGACACCATCATTGCTTCCGACCAGCAGCACATCGGCAGGACGATGTGCAAACAAGCCGACGCTGACAACCCCCGCGATCTGGTTGATCGTGGTTTCCAGCTGCGGCGGATCGACGATCGACAGGTTGTGGACATCTAGGATCAGGTTGCCGTTGTCGGTGACAAATCCTTCGCGCCAATCGGGCTGTCCCCCCAGTTTTACCAGTTGACGTGCCACGTAGCTGCGCGCCATCGGGATCACTTCCACGGGTAACGGGAAACGGCCCAGTACCGGCACCAGCTTGCTTTCGTCCACGATGCAAATGAAACGCCGGCTCGCGGCAGCCACGATCTTTTCCCGGGTCAGGGCACCGCCGCCGCCCTTGATCAATTGCAGGTGCGGGTTCGCTTCATCCGCGCCATCCACGTAGACGGCGATATCGCCGGCGGCATTGAGATCGAGTACCGGAATGCCCACCCGTTTGAGACGCTCGGTGGACGCATCGGAACTGGAAACCGCTCCGTCCAGACGCCCCTTGATGGTCGCCAGTGCGTCGATGAAATGATTGACGGTGGAACCGGTGCCGACGCCAATCACTGTGGCATCTTCGAGCCAGTTCAGTGCCTCCAGCGCTGCCTGCCGTTTGCTTTCGTCATTGCTCATGCCGAGCCCTCCAAATCACTGTTTTCCCATTCTATACCGGCAAAAAAATAGGCCCGCAGAGCGGGCCTATTTCAGCAAAGCCTTGCGGCTTTACATCATCGCTACATCAGCAGCGGCTTTCTTCTTCCTGCGGCGGCCACCTTTCTTGCGGCCACCGGCTTTCTTCTTGCGACCGCCGGCCTTCTTCTTACGGCCGCCAGCCTTCTTCTTGCGAGCCACTGCCTTCTTCTTACGGCGTGGTGCCTTCTTCACAGCGGCCTTCTTCTTTTTCTTCGCAGCGACCTTCGTCTTCTTCGCTTTAGCTTTCTTAACCATGTGGGGATCCTCCCGGTTAGATCAGATACGCACCTGAGTATATACAAGAAAAATCAAATTTCCAGTTTTGCAAACAAAATTTGCAAATCAGTACGGTGTGATACGCATTCGAAATCCGTTTTTTCGGAACGCCGTGAGGTGTATCGGATCGGTATTGGTACAACGTCCGGTGTCAGGTGTGCGACGAGCGTTTGAGGATGTGTTTCCAGTGTTTTGCCGTCACTGGCGTGATGGAAAGACGATTGCCGGGACGCAGTAAGAGCATGCCTTCGAGTGCCGAATCGGCGCGTAATTCTGCCAGCGTGAGGGTGCGCGCGAAGCGCTCCATCAGGGTCACATCCACCATGTACCAGATGGGGTTTTCCCGCGTACTGCGCGGGTCGTAATGATGATTTTCCGGATCGAGCGCGGTGTGATCCGGGTAGCCGGCGCGGCTGATTTTCATGATTCCGGCGATGCCGGGTACCGCGCAACTGGAGTGGTAAAAGAAGGCCAGATCACCCACCTGCATTTCATCGCGAAGCATGTTGCGAACCTGATAGTTGCGCACCCCGTCCCAGGCGGACGTCTGGCGTTTGGCATGCGCCAGATGCTCGATGCCAAACACCTCGGGTTCCGATTTCATCAGCCAATACTTCACCGGTATCTCCTGTTGTGGCGGGACCGTGTTTCAGTCCCGAAAACGGTAAAACGCGCAATCCGTGGCAACGCCCGCGAGCGGGACATCCCAGGGTTCGACGCTCAGCGACGGCAGATGCTGGAATTCGTAGGCCAATCCGATCAGCAACGGCTTGTGCATCCCCGCCTTCAGAAATGCAAAACTGCGATCGTAATAACCTCCGCCCATGCCCAGCCGGTTCCCCTGTGCATCGAATGCGACCAGCGGCGTCAGCACCAGATCGAGTTCAGCCGGAGAATGCAGCTCGTCCAGTGGTGGTCTGGGTTCCGGTATTTTGAAACGGTTGGGGTATAACAGCGTGTCAGGATGCCAGGCGGCAAAGCGGAGTGTCTCGGCGACCAGTACCGGGAGATAAAGCTGTTTACCGGTTTCGCGCGCCCGCGCGGCCAGTGGTGCAGGGTCTATCTCGCCGTCCATCGCCATGTATACGGCGATGTGTACAGCGTTGCGGAATTCGGCCAAACCAGTAACGGTTTCAACCAGCGCGGCAGCGGCCTGCTGGCGTTGTGCGGGATCGAGTGCGCGGCGCAGGATACGCATTTCACGGCGCCATTGTTCTCGTGACGTTGGTGGGGATAGCGGTGAAATCAGGAGGCACCTCCCGCCTGTGCCGTTACAGGCTTTTGCCCTTGAACCAGCGG
>DASUXE010000075.1:0-7225 GCA_036378075.1 Gammaproteobacteria bacterium | reverse complement strand
GCGCGACCAGAGCGGCATCTGTTCGGGATCGGGTTCGTAGAGCGGTTCGTCACCGGCGTCCTCATAAGTCACGGACACCGCACCGGCGGCCAGCAGTGCCTCCTCGACCTGTTCCGGGTCGAGTTGATCAAGCGCGAGTTGGAAGGAGAGCCAGGGCATCTTGTAGGGATTGTGAATCTGCGGGAGTCCGGTTCCTTCGTCGTCATGCCGGCGAAAGCCGGCATCCAGGAAAAAAGAATTGTATTAACTGGATTCCGGCTTTCGCCGGAATGACGGAATTTGAACGTCTGGTAATGTATTTTTCAGTCGAACCACCCTTACAGTCCCAGCTTCTTCTCCAGATAATGAATGTTGGTGCCGCCGGCAATGAACGCCGAATCGTTGAACAGATCCTGATGCAACGGCACGTTGGTGTTGATGCCTTCCACTGCGATTTCCATCAGCGCTGTGCGCATGCGCGCCAGTGCCGACGCACGGTCGTCGCCATAGGCGATCAGCTTGCCGATCAACGAGTCGTAGTAGGGCGGCACGGTGTAGCCGGTGTAGGCATGTGAATCCACGCGGATGCCGGGGCCACCCGGTGCATGCCAGAGTTTGATCAGGCCGGGCGACGGTGTGAACTTGCGCGGATCTTCCGCATTGATACGGCATTCGAATGCGTGACCGCGGAATTCAATGTCTTTCTGTTTGAGCGTGAAGGGTTTACCGGCCGCAATCATCAGCTGCCATTTGACGATGTCGATACCGGTAATCAGTTCGGTCACCGGGTGTTCAACCTGCACGCGGGTGTTCATTTCGATGAAATAGAAGTTGCCGTCCTGATACAGGAACTCGAAGGTACCGGCGCCGCGATAGCTGATGTCCTTGCAGGCCTGCGCCACGCGCTCGCCCATGGTGCGGCGCTGTTTTTCGGTGATGCCGGGCGCCGGCGCTTCTTCGATGACTTTCTGGTGCCGGCGCTGCATCGAGCAGTCGCGTTCACCCAGATGCACGGCATTGCCTTCACCGTCTGCGAGCACCTGGAATTCAATGTGGCGCGGGCGTTCCAGGAATTTCTCCATGTACACCATGTCGTTGCCGAACGCGGACTTGGCTTCGTTCTTGGTCATGCTGATGGCGCCAATCAGGGCCGCTTCGCTGTGCACCACGCGCATGCCGCGTCCACCACCACCACCGGCGGCCTTGATGATCACCGGATAGCCCACTTCGCGCGCCATGCGCAATACTTCCTTGGGATCGTCCGGCAAGGCGCCTTCCGAACCGGGTACCGTCGGCACGCCGGCCTTGGTCATGGCAACTTTTGCCGACACCTTGTCGCCCATCAGACGGATGGTCTCGGGACGCGGTCCGATGAAGATGAAGCCGCTGCTTTCCACCCGTTCCGCGAAATCCGCGTTCTCGGCCAGAAAACCGTAACCCGGGTGAATCGCCACTGCATCGGTGACTTCCGCGGCGCTGATGATGGCCGGCATGTTGAGGTAACTCTCGCCGGATGGCGGCGGCCCGATGCATACCGATTCATCGGCGAGCAAGACATGCTTGAGATCGCGGTCGGCAGTGGAATACACCGCCACGGTCTTGATGCCCAGTTCGCGGCAGGCACGCAGGATACGCAAGGCAATTTCGCCGCGATTGGCGATAACGACTTTATCTAACATGATGGGTTCTTCTTTACGTTCCGCTGGCAAGTGATCGCTCGCTTATTCGATGACAAACAAGGTCTGACCGAATTCGATCGGATCGCCGTTGTCGGCCAGGATCGCCTTGATCACGCCGGACTTGTCGGCTTCGATCTGGTTCATCATCTTCATGGCCTCGATGATGCACAGCGTGTCGCCTTCCTTGACCGACTGGCCGAGTTCCACGAAGGCCTTGGCGCCCGGGGCGGATGCCCGATAGAAGGTGCCGACCATCGGCGACTTGACCTGGTGCCCGGCGGGGATTTCCTTGCCCGAAGGACTGGTCGCGGCCGGTGCGGCGGCGGGTACCGCGGCGACCTGAGCCGGCGCCGGCGCGGAGACCATCATCTGGGCGGGTGCGGCGGCGGGCGCGTTGTAACGGCTGATGCGTACCGATTCTTCGCCCTCGGTGATCTCGATTTCGGCAATGCCGGATTCCTCGAGCAACTCAATCAGTTTCTTGACCTTGCGAATGTCCATGGAGGCACCCCTGTTGTCAGGTTTTGTGGGTGTTCAGATAGTGGTCCGCGGCCAGCAGGGCCAATTCGTAGCCCTGGGTGCCGAGACCGGTGATCGTGCCGACCGCGAGGTCGGAAAAACGGGAAACTTTCCGGAACGCTTCGCGCGCCTGGATATTGCTGATATGAATTTCGATAAACGGGACCCGCACCGTGGCCAGCGCATCGGGCAGGGCCACACTGGTATGGGTATAGCCGCCGGGATTGAACAGGATGAAGCCGGTGCCGTCGTGTCCGGCGGCCTGAATGCGGTCGATCAGGGCGCCTTCGTGGTTGCTCTGCAAGGCGTCGAGTTGATGGCCGAGCGACGCGGCGCGTTCGCGCAGCGCAGTCTCGACCTGCGCCAGGCTGGTCCGGCCATAGAGCGACGGTTCCCGCTCGCCCAGCAGGTTCAGATTGGGGCCATTCAGCAGCAGTATCAGTGCCACAACTCGCCTTGGTATGTGTGAGATTAACGACAGTTGGCGGCAAAAGCCGGCATATTTTTATCAGATTTCGTTCTGGCTGTCGTGTGACGCAGGTTCCGATTCGGCCTTCGTCTTCACTGCCTGTGCCCGGGTTCCCGCAGCATCCGGGCCGGCATCGCGAATGATTCCGGTTCGGTTCCTGATCCATGGAGATAGCAGAAGTTTACCCTCAAATTCCGGTTGAGGGCCCCAAGCCAGACGTAATTGTGGTGCATGCCCCGGGATTTGTCCATGCCGGGTTTAACGAAAGCTGCCAGATCGCGGTAGTTTGCTGCTATTTCCGGCCGGTTTGGCTAGTTGGCGCCGCAGCCGGTGTCTGGGAGGGAACATCCTGTTCGTGCAGCGCGTCGATCACCCATTGTTCGGTCTCGGCCGGCTGCAACTGGCCGGGATGGAGCCGGACCACCTTGCCGCCACGGTCCACCAGCACGGTGTAGGGCAGACCGATCAGGCTGCCGCCCATCCCCGCCACCAGCGGACCGACCTGTTCGGTCCCCATCAGGATCGGGTAGTTCACCAGCATCCGCCGGGTGAAGCTGCGCACCCCGTCCTCGCTGGTTTCATCGGTCGCCACGCCGATCACCTGCAGGCCGTGTGCTGCGTATTTGGCCTGCAGTTTCACCAGCAGCGGTATTTCTTCGCGGCACGGCGGGCACCAGGTGGCCCAGAAATTCACCAGCATGACTTTGCCGTGCCAGTCGCCGAGCGTGTGTGGGGTGCCGTTCAGATCGTTCATCGGTAACGCCATGGCCTGCTGCAGCGTCATCGCCGGCGGCGCATCGTTCTGCTGGGTCTCGGCCAGTTGCGCGGAACGGTTCGGTTGCATCCATTGGTAGGCACCAAAACCGGCGGCTCCCGCGGCAATAAGAATGGCGACCACGAGGCCGGTGGTTTGAGCGGATTTCATCCACGATCTCCAAAAGCGGTGTGTATGTGCGTGGCAAACTGTTGCGCGTCCATATAGCCGACCACGCGCATGTCGCGGAGTTCCTGCCCGTCGCTGCCAAAGAACATGATACTGGGTGGGCCGTAGATGCCGAAGTGTTTCAGCAAGGCCTGATCAGCCGCATCGTTGGCGGTCACGTCAGCCTGCAACAACACGCTGTTGGCGAGTGTGGACTGGACCGTCGGATCCATGAACGCGCCGTGTTCCATCTCCTTGCACGACACGCACCAGTCGGCATAGAAATCCAGCATCGCAGTCTTGTGCGCGGCCGCTGCATTCGCCAGTGCGTGTTGCAGATCGTCGACGTTCTTGATGCGGGTGAATTGCAACCCGCTCACCGACACGGTGCTGGCGCTGGCCGATGCGCCGGGGACCGGTAAACGGAAACGCTGCAGCGGACGCAGCGGATCGTCGCCGCCGGTGGCTGCACCCATCAGCAGGATGATGCCGTACAGCAAGGCCAGCACGCCGAGTCCTTTCCAGAGTTTGCGCCAGCCACTCGTGCCGTGCGGCACCTGTTCCAGTGCACCGAGATAGATGCCGCACACAATCGCAAGACCGGCCCACAACAACAATGTCACCGGTCCGGGAATGACGCGCGACAGGAACCAGACCGCGACGCCCAGCATCATCACGCCGAAGATCGCTTTCACCACATTCATCCAGTGGCCCGCTTTCGGCACCAGCTTGCCGGCCGAGGTGCCGATGATCAGCAACGGAATGCCCATGCCGATACCGAGTGCAAACAGCGCGAGTCCGCCGCGCACCGGTTGCGCGCTTTCACCGATCACGATCAGCGCCGCGACCAGCGGCGCGGTGATGCAGGGTCCGACAATCAGCGCCGACAACACGCCCATGAACGCCACGCCGGCAAATGCACCGCTGCGGGCGCGATTGCTGCGTTCCGCCAGCCACGACTGGATCGAGGCCGGCATCTGCAGTTCGTAGAAGCCGAACATCGAAAGCGCCAGTGCCACAAAAATGGCTGCGAACACCCCGAGCACCACCGGATTCTGGAACCAGGCCTGGATGTTGGAACCCAGCAGACCGACCAGCACCCCGGCCACGGTGTAAGTCAGCGCCATCGCGATCACGTAGGTCAGCGACAGCAGGAACGCGCGACGGGTGGTGATGGTTTTGCCCTGCCCGACAATCAGTCCGGAAATAATCGGCACCATCGGCAGCACACAGGGCGTGAAGGTCAGCAACAGACCGAAGCCCATGAACGCCAGGAACACCCAGACAATGCTGCTGGTACGGATCAGTTCCGCGAGTTTGTCCTGACGCGAACCGTCACCGGCGGCTTCCGATTCCGGTACCGGAACCGCACTCGAGGTGCTGCCCGGTGTCGCCATGTCGAGCAGCACGCTCTTGGTGACCGGCGGGTAACAGAAACCCTTGATGGCGCAGCCCTGATAACTCACGGTCAAAGTGAAACGCGTGCTGTCACCGCTGCGCGTCACCGGAATCAGCGCATCCACGTCGTGTTTGTAGACCTCGCTGGTGCCGAAATAATTGTCGTTCTTGATTTCGCCCTGCGGAAAGCCCGGCGCCCCAAGCTGGATCGTCGGATCGCTGCTCGCGAAATGGAATTTCTGACGGTACAGGTAATAGCCATCGGCAATCTGCCAGCGTACTTCAATAGTGTTGGCGTCTTTGGCATACGCGGCGAACTGGAACACCTTGTCCGGCGGCGGGAAACTCTGGTCGGCATTGTCGCTGCCGTTCACCAGTGCGGCGAGATCGGGTGGATGTACCGCATCGGTCGCAGGTTTGGTGCTGGCCGCCAGCATCAGGTCCACGTGCTGATGCTGCGGCGGATAACAGAAACCAACCACTTCGTTGCAACCCTGATACACGGTTTCCAGATCGAGCTTGCCGGAGCCGGAGTAGGGGATCTGCACGGTCACGCCGTGGTGGTAGATCACCTCGTCGCCGAAAAACTTGTCGTGGATTTTTTCGCCGGCCGGGAACTGCGGCGTGCCGAGCGTGATGCCCGGGGTGTGGCTGATGAACTTGAACCGCTCACGGTAGAGGTAATAGTCCGGCAGGATGTCCCAGTGCGCGGTGATCATGCCGTCCTGCGCATGCGCGGCCAGCCGGAACACTTGCTCCGGGGGCAGCGGCTGTGCATCCGCATGAGCAAACGGCGGCACTAGGGCCAGCAGGCTGAAACACAGGGTCAGCAGTTTCTTATTCATCGGTCGTGTTTTCCGTTATCCAGTTGAGATAAGTAGAGTCGCCCTGGGTAATCGGCAGGGCAATGATCTCCGGCACATCATACGGGTGCAGGCTGCGCAGGCGCTCAGCCAGGGCCGCGAAGCGGGCCGGGGTGGTCTTGATCAGCAGCAGGCATTCGCTCGCCTGCTGCACGGCGCCCTGCCACCGATATATAGAAGTCAGATTCGGGACCAGATTCACGCAGGCCGCCAGACGTTCTTCGACCAGGGCATGGCCGATGCGCTCCCCTGACTCGCGGTCAGGCACCGTACATAATGTAACTATTTGATTTTCTGGCATAAATAAACTGCGGTTTGCGCCTCTCCAGCCCTTGACTCTGGGATTTTCGTCGCTATTATTAGCACTCATTCGGGAGGAGTGCTAATACTCCTCGCGTTGCCTTATTTGGACCCCTGAACCCAGGAAAACATTTCGGGAGGAGCACACATGAAAATCCGTCCATTGCATGACCGCGTGATTATCAAGCGCATGGAATCTGAAACCAAGTCGGCCGGGGGCATCGTGATCCCCGACAACGCCGCCGAAAAACCGATCAAGGGCGAAGTGATCGCGATCGGCAAGGGCAAGATCCTTGAGAACGGCGACGTGCGTCCGCTCGACCTCAAGGTCGGCGACAAGGTGCTGTTCGGCAAGTACAGCGGAAATGAAGTCAAGGTTGATGGCGAAGAACTGCTGGTGATGAAGGAAGACGACATCATGGCAGTGATCGAAGGCAAGTAAGCCTGACGCCAGCGTTACCGGTATTCAATTCAGTTAAGCGAGGAAGATCACAATGAGCGCAAAAGACGTGAAATTTGGTGACGATGCGCGCCAGCGCATGTTCCGCGGCGTCAATGTTCTGGCGAACGCGGTTAAAGTCACGCTCGGCCCCAAGGGCCGCAATGTGGTGCTGGAGAAGAGCTTCGGCGCCCCCACCATTACCAAGGACGGCGTGTCCGTCGCCAAGGAAATCGAACTGAAAGACAAGTTCGAGAACATGGGCGCGCAGATGGTGAAAGAAGTTGCGTCGCACACCTCGGATGAAGCGGGCGACGGCACCACCACTGCCACCGTGCTGGCCCAGGCCATCATGCGCGAAGGCCTGAAGGCCGTTGCCGCCGGCATGAACCCGATGGACCTGAAGCGCGGCATCGACAAGGCCGTCCACCTCGTGGTTGACGAGCTGAAGAAGCAGTCGAAACCGTCGGCTGACAACAAGTCCATCGCCCAGGTCGGCACCATTTCCGCCAATGGCGACGAAGCGATCGGCAAGATCATCGCCGAAGCCATGCAGAAAGTCGGCAAGGAAGGCGTGATCACGGTGGATGAAGGCAAGGGCCTCGATTGCGTGCTCGAATACACCGAGGGCATGCAGTTCGACAAGGGCTATCTTTC
>DASUXE010000074.1:0-3586 GCA_036378075.1 Gammaproteobacteria bacterium | reverse complement strand
TGAACGACGACTACACCCCGATGGATTTCGTGGTCGAGGTGCTGCAGACCTTTTTCTACATGGATCGTCCCAAGGCCACCCAGGTCATGTTGCATGTGCATACTCGCGGCAAGGGCATCTGTGGCGTGTTTACCTACGAGATCGCCGAGACCAAGGCCGCGCAGGTCAACGATTATTCGCGCAAGCATCAGCATCCCCTGCTGTGCACGCTGGAGGAGGCCTGACCATGTTGAGCAAGGAACTGGAATTCTGCCTGAATGCGGCTTTCAAGGAAGCCCGCGTCAAGCAGCACGAATTCATGACCGTCGAGCACCTGTTGCTTGCGTTGCTGGATACGCCGCGGGTCATCGAAGTGTTGCGTGCCTGCGGCGCTGACGTTGAAGCCATGCGGCATGAACTGCTTGACTATGTCGACGCCAATACCCCGCGTCTGGATCTGCCGGATCCGGATGTGCAGCCCACGCTTGGATTTCAACGTGTCCTTCAGCGCGCAGTTTTTCACGTGCAGTCGTCGGGGCGCAAGGAAGTCAGCGCGCTGAACGTGCTGGTGGCGATCTTTGGCGAGAAGGAATCTCATGCGGTTTACATGCTGGGCCAGCAGGGCGTCGCGCGCCTTGATGTGGTAAATTACATTTCGCACGGAATTTCCAAAATCCATGAAGATGAGCCGCAGCCCAGCTCGCCCGAAGCCGGGGAAGACGAAGAAGATGCGGCCAAAACCGGTCGCAGTGCGCTTGATACCTATACCAGCAATCTGAACCAGTTGGCGCGCGAAGGCCGCATTGATCCGCTCATCGGTCGGGAACACGAGATTGAACGCACGGTTCAGATACTGTGCCGCCGGCGCAAGAACAATCCGCTGTTCGTGGGCGAGGCCGGTGTCGGCAAGACCGCACTGGCTGAAGGTCTGGCGCGTCTTATCGTCGAAGACCAGGTACCGGAATTGTTGCGTGATGCAACCGTCTATTCGCTGGATATGGGCGCGCTGATCGCCGGTACCAAATATCGCGGTGACTTCGAGAAGCGTCTCAAGGGTGTTATCAGTGAGCTGAAGCGTCAGCCGGGCGCAATTCTGTTCATTGACGAGATACATACCGTCATCGGCGCGGGCGCCGCCTCCGGTGGGGTCATGGATGCCTCCAACCTGATCAAGCCGGTGCTGGCAAGCGGCGAACTCAAATGCATCGGTTCTACCACGTATCAGGAATACCGCGGCATCTTCGAGAAGGATCGCGCGCTGGCGCGGCGTTTCCAGAAAATCGATGTGCCGGAACCCAGCGTGGAAGAAACCGCCCGCATCCTGAAAGGCTTGCGTCACAAGTTCGAAGAGCATCACGAGGTCAAATATCCGAACAAGGTGCTGGAAGTCGCGGCCGATCTTGCCTCGCGTTACATCAATGATCGGCATCTGCCCGACAAGGCGATCGACGTCATCGACGAGGCGGGTGCCAACATGCGGCTGCGTCCCGCCAACAAGCGTCGCAAGACCATCAGTGTGCAGGACGTGGAAGAAATCGTGGCCAAGATGGCGCGTATTCCGCCAAAGAGTGTTTCAACCTCGGACAAGGAAAACCTGCGCAATCTCGAACGCGATCTGAAACTGGTGATCTACGGTCAGGATCAGGCCATTGAATCGCTGGCGTCCGCGATCAAGATGTCGCGTTCGGGTCTCGGCACCGAGAGCAAACCGATCGGTTCGTTCCTGTTGGCCGGACCGACCGGTGTCGGCAAGACTGAAATCACCAAGCAGCTGGCGCTGATTCTGGGTATCGAGTTTCTGCGTTTCGACATGTCCGAATACATGGAGCGGCATACGGTGTCGCGCCTGATCGGCGCACCGCCGGGATACGTCGGTTTCGATCAGGGCGGGCTATTGACCGACGCAGTGCTGAAACATCCGCATTGCGTACTGTTACTTGACGAGATCGAGAAATCGCATCAGGAAGTTTTCAACCTGCTGCTGCAGGTGATGGATCACGGCACGCTGACCGACAACAACGGCCGCAAGGCCGATTTTCGCAACGTGATTATCGTGATGACCACCAATGCCGGCGCCCAGGAAATGAGCCGTCCGGCGATCGGATTCACGCAGGCCGACAACACGCCGGACGGCATGGAAGCGATTCGCCGCCTGTTCAGTCCCGAATTCCGCAACCGCCTGGATGCGGTGATCCAGTTCAACAGCCTGGATCCGCGCACCATTGCCCGGGTGGTGGACAAGTTCGTGATCGAGCTCGAGGGGCAGCTGGAACAGAAGGGGGTGGCCCTGGATGTGGATGAAGCGGCACGACGGCTGATTGCCGAACGCGGCTATGATCCCAAAATGGGCGCACGGCCGATGGCACGGGTCATCCAGGAGCACATCAAACGCCCCCTGGCAGAGGAGCTGCTGTTCGGGCGCCTCACTCAGGGTGGGCATGTGCGGGTCGGGGTGAAGAACGGCGAGTTCGAGATCAGCATCGAACCCATCGCGCTGCCGGCCACCATCAGCCAGCCGGCATCAACGGATTGACCGAAAAGCGACTACCGAAAGCTTACTTGCCGCGGTAGGTAATGCGTCCCTTGCTGAGATCGTACGGGGTGAGTTCAACCGTGACACGGTCGCCGGTCAGAATGCGGATGTAATGCTTGCGCATACGGCCCGAAATGTGGGCGAGCACCACGTGGCCGTTGTCGAGTTCGACCCGGAATGTGGTGTTGGGCAGGGTCTCCACGACCTTGCCTTCCATCTGGATATTGTCTTCTTTGGGCATATGTCCTCTGAGCCAGCACGGCCGCGAACCATCGGGCAGCGGCATCGGGGCGCAGATTCTGCCGGAATCGGGCGCCATGTTCAACCAAGTGGATTCAGCGGATCAGCTGCCAGCCATCCGGCCCGAAACGTTCGAAGGGCCGGAAGCGGTCCTTGTAAGCCATCTTGCGGCTGGCTGCGATCCAGTAACCCAGATACAGCCAGCGCAGTCCGCGCCGCCGGGCTTCTTCGATTTGCCAGAGGATGGCAAAGGTGCCGAGACTGCGGCGCGCCAGCGCTGGATCGAAGTAGGTGTAGACCGCCGACAGCGCATCATCCAGCTCGTCCACCACGGCCACGCCAATCAAGCGGCCGGCCAGCCGTAATTCGGTCGACAGGGTATTGCTCCAGCGGCTGGTCAGAAACGCGTTGTAATCGGCTGCGGTGTGCTGATCCATGCCGCCACCAGGATGACGCTCTGCCAGGTAACGCTGGTACAGGGCAAAATGCTCGGGATTGGCTTCGGTTTCCCGCAAGTGGATATCAATATCCTGATTGGTTCGCCAAATCCGCCGCTGCGTGCGATCGGGGTGAAACAGCGCCACCGGAATTCGAACCGGCACACACGCCTGGCAGTGTTCGCACTGCGGCCGGTACAGGAATCCGCCACTGCGTCGGAAACCCTGTGCCGCAAACGCGCTATACAGGGTTTGCTGCGGGGTAACTTGGGGATCGAGAAACACGGTGCGTGCGGACTCGCCGGGGAGATAGCCGCACGGATGTTCGGGCGACAGATACAAGGCCAAACGCTGGTGTGAGGTTTCTTTCATCAGAATAACGGCTTGATGTCGAGCT
>DASUXE010000073.1:0-5296 GCA_036378075.1 Gammaproteobacteria bacterium | reverse complement strand
CACGTGATAGAACTGGCCGGTCGGCTGATTGTGTTCCGTGCTCCAGGTCTTGCCGCCGTCGGTGGACACCGTCGCGCCGCCGTCGTTGCCTTCCAGCAGCACCTTCGGATCATCGGGATTGATCCAGACGATGTGATTGTCGCCGTGCGGCGTGTGCAGTTTCGAGAAATGCTTCGCGCCATCACGCGAGACCCACAACGCATCCACTTCCGGCACGTACACCACGTCCGGGTTGGTCGGATCGGCATAGATACTCATGTAATAGAACGCGCGCTGGCGCAGGCTCCAGTTGTCGTTGACACGGGTCCAGTGCGCACCGCCATCATCGGAACGGAACACGCCGCCGTCTTTGGCCTGCACGATGCTGTAAACAATATTCGGATTGCTGGCCGCAACTGTCACACCGATGCGGCCGAGAATGCCCTGCGGATACCCGGGGTTCGTGGAAATCCTGTCCCAGTGCGCGCCGCCGTCGGTGGTCTTGTAGAGAGCACTGCCGGGACCGCCGTCCTCGAGTTTCCATGGCGTGCGATACGCCTGCCACATCGCGGCGTACAACACCTGCGGATTTTTCGGATCCATCACCAAATTGATCGCGCCGGTGTCGGCATTCACAAACAGGATCTTGTTCCAGGTCTTGCCGCCGTCGGTGGTCTTGAACACACCGCGCTCGTCGTTGCCCTTGAACACGTGGCCCATGGATGAGGCATACACCACGTTGGAATTTTGCGGATCCACCACCAGCCCGCTGATGGTATGCGTATCGGCCAGACCGGCGGCCTTCCAGGTCTTGCCCGCGTCGTCGGACCGGAACACGCCGTCGCCGGTGATCAGGTTGCCGCGGATATCGCTCTCGCCGGTGCCGACATAAATGATGTTGTAGTTCGACGGCGCCACCGCGATCGCACCGATGCTGTTGCTGGAACCCGGCAGCGTGCCGTCGGTAATGTTCTGCCAGCTGACGCCGTAATTGGTGCTCTTCCACACGCCGCCATCGACGGCACCCATGTAGAACAGATTGCGTTCGCCGGGCACGCCGGTGATCGCGACCACGCGGCCGCCGACATACGGACCGACGTTGCGCCACTCGAGCTTGCTTTGCGGCGCAGCCTCAGGCGCGGTCGCGGCGGAGACCGCAAACGCGACCGTGAAAGCCGCGGCCAGCAGGCCAAGGCCGGAAAACGTGAATTTGATCGGGGAGCGGAAACGACGCATGACTCAACCTCCTGCGGATATTGGAGTTGGTGCTATGGCATAGGGGGTGCCCGATTATGCACCTGTCGCCGGCATTTTTCAGGTCTGGTGATATTGTCACCAACGGCGTCGGCGGTTGCGCGGCGTCCGGGCCGCCTCTACGCTTATGCCCGGGACAAGGTTAATAACAACGAATCAAGGAACGGACAAATGGGGAAGAAGCGCATTGCCGTGTTCGCTGACGGCACCTGGCAGGCCCAGGATTCGGCCAATGTCAGCAATATCGTGCTGCTCAAGAATGCCGTGAAAGCGGTCGCTGCCGACGGCACCCCGCAGATCAGTGCGTATCACATCGGGGTCGGCGCCGACACCTCCCGGCTGATGGCCTATATACAAGGTGCATTTGGCCTGGGCGTATCCGGCAACATCAAGGACCTGTACCGGGGCCTGGTCAAGCGCTATCAGGGACGCGCCGATTCCAATCCGGACCACGACGAACTCTATCTGTTCGGTTTCAGCCGCGGTGCCTTCACCGCCCGCAGCCTCGGCGGCCTGATCCGGCATTGCGGCATCCTGAAACCGGAACACAGCAACCTCGTCAATCAGGCCTATGCGCTGTACATGGCGCAGGATGCCCTGCACGATCCCGATTCGGATGTGATGAAAAACTTCCGCAGTAAATATGCCTGGCCGGAATTCTCCGATGCCAGCGCGTTCCATGTGCACTTCATCGGCGTATTCGATACGGTCGGTTCGCTGGGCGTACCGATCACCTACAAACTCAACGCCGGCTTTCACGACACCACGCTCAGCCCCTACGTGCACCACGCCTGTCAGGCGCTCGCGATTGACGAGCAGCGCGGCAACTTCGAGCCCTGCCTCTGGCAGCAACATGCAGAAGCCTTGCCGGATCAGAAACTGGTGCAGGCCTGGTTTCCCGGCGTGCATTCCGATATCGGCGGCGGCTACGCGGAAACCGGGCTCGCCGATTGCACTCTGCACTGGATGGCGGACTATGCACGTGCCGCGGGGCTCGATCTCGATACCGCGTCGTTCCCGGATCCGAATCCCGACGGCACCCTGCACGATTCGCTGACCGGCTTGTACAAAGTCATGCCCGCCGTGTCGCGACCTATTGGTAGCGCCGAACCGGACACCGTACCGCAACGCATTCACGCCGACACCCTGATTCGCATGCACTGGAGCAGTAGCTACCGGCCGGCCAATCTCGAGGACTATCTGAAAGCGCACGTGCCACCACTGCTCGAACCCGAACAACCCGCAACGCTCAAACCACGCGTTTCGGTTCAGTCCGGCGTTCGCGCTGCCGTGCACTGGGATGCGTCAGCGAAGGTCAGCACTACTGACACAGCAGACAGCTCGCAGACCGTCACTGAATCCACCCGCCCGAAAATGAAACGCAGCGGGTTCGTGCACAATCTGGGTAAAAAACTGGTTCGCCGAACGGTGAGCTGGCAGGAAAAACAGCCAGAATCAACGGTTCGTCACTTCAACAACGGATGATCTTTCGGCAGGGTCTTCGAATACCAGATCGCCAATCTGTGCCGCATGGTCTGCTGTGATACCTGATCTTCCGGCATCGGTTGAATGATCTTGTCGTGCACCAGCAACCGGTAGATATAAAGAATCTTGTCGGCCGCGGAATCCGTCGGCTCGAAAATCGCCGCGCCACGCTTCTCGGCATACTTCACGCCAGCAGCAATGGCGTCGTGAACCAGTTCGTTTTCGTGCTTGAGTTTTTTCATGGCACTCTCTTCAGTTCAGAATCCTTCCAGCCCGGAAAACAGTGCGCATCGGCTCGTCGCTTGATAAACAGGCTTGCAACTTCTTCGCTGTAACGGATACTAACCTGATTAACGCCCGGTTGTCTGGAGTATTTGACATGAGCAAGCTGTTCTCGCCGCTGAAGCTCGGCCCGCTGACGTTGCGCAACCGCATCATGGTCGCGCCCATGTGCCAGTACTCCGCCGAAGACGGCCGGGCCAGCGACTGGCACATGATCCATCTCGGACATCTGGCGCTGTCGGGTGCCGGGGTGATGCTCACCGAAGCCACCGCCGTCGAGCCGGAGGGCCGCATCTCACCCGACGATCTCGGGCTTTATTCAGACGACACCGAATCCGCACTCGCGCGCGTTATCCAGGCAATCCGCAAATACTCGGCGATCAAACTCGGCGTTCAACTGGCCCACGCCGGGCGCAAGGCCTCCACCCGCGTGCCGTGGGAAGGCGGTGGACAAATCAAACCGGACGAACCGCACGGCTGGCAGCCGTTTGCGCCCTCGCCTTTGCCGTTTGCCCAGGGTGAAGTGCCGCCACGCGCGCTGGACACGGCCGGCATGGCGCACGTGAAACAGGCGTTTGTCGACGCCGCCAAACGCGCGCACCGGCTCGGCGTCGATCTCATCGAAGTGCATTCCGCACACGGTTATCTGCTGCACCAGTTCCTGTCGCCGCTTTCCAATCAGCGCAACGACGACTACGGCGGCACGCTGGAAAACCGCCTGCGTTTTCCGCTGGAAGTATTTGACGCGATTCGCGCTGCCGTGCCGACCGACATGCCGATCGGGATCCGTATTTCCGCGACCGACTGGGTGGAGGGCGGCTGGGACATCGAGCAGAGCGTCGCATACGCAAAAGCACTCAGGGCACGTGGCTGCGCCTACATCCATGTTTCGAGCGGCGGACTTTCGCCGTTGCAGAAGATTCCGGTGCAGGCGAACTATCAGGTGCCGTTTGCCGAACGCATCAGACAGGAAACCGGAATGCTCACTATTGCGGTAGGGCTCATCACCGAACCCGAGCAGGCCGAGGCGATTATCGAATCAGGTCAGGCCGACATGGTCGCCCTCGCTCGCGCCATGCTCTACGACCCGCGCTGGCCCTGGCATGCCGCGGCAAAGCTCGGTGCGCAGGTGGTCGCGCCGAATCAGTATCTGCGATCCCAGCCGAGGGAATATAAGACCTTATTTAAGAGTTGATGAGGCAGCGTTTACCGGATGAATCGGGTCGGTAGGCGTGCGTCTTAGTTATTCCCTCAAAATTCAACGCTGCAAATTCTCTGCCGGCTTCAGATAGCCATGCTCTATCAAGGCACGACCCAGGTCGGAATCAAACATGGCCTTGCGCGTATCGGTGGACGTCATGAATAATTTCTTGACCCCTGCGGATGGACGTGTATTCACATCTTTGCAGGTATTCAGCACCCAATCCGCCACCCGCAAGCGCATTCCTCTGGCGGTATTCGCCAACTGCCAGAAGCGTTTGGCCGCAGAATCGGCCTTCATGAGAAATATGAACTGCGCCTGACGGCCTGCGCCAAAGGGACGCACTTCACGCAGCGCATCGCGCTTGACCGTCCACACGGTTCGTTCCGGTTCCACGCCGGCACTGCGCATTTTCAGGGTTATGTCATCGTCTGTGATCGTAACAAAATTGCGCTGTTGCTTTGCCAATGCCTTTGGGATGGTAAAGGTCGCAAACAGCATCACCAGCGGATACACCCCCATGCTCAGTGCAGAACGAATTTCGCGGCCGTCTCCTGCCATAATTCTGTGAATAATGTTCGGGCTCGAATAAAAGATGAAAACCAGCAGCCCGCCAAACACTACCCATCTCACCAGGGTGGCGTGCCGCACATTCCAGGGACGTTCCTCTAGCCGCAAGGGACGGAGAATGGTGGGCGAATTCACGCGCCTTGATCCTTTTTAATATTCATAGTTTTCATTCTGGCCCATAATAATTTTCAATTAGCGCGTGGAAAATGACCGTTTAAACAATGATTCAAGGCCTATTTCAGGTGTTTTATCGAGCCGCTAAACGAGTTACGCTGGTCCGACCCCGCTGATGCCGTTGTCGGGTATTTACCTTCGATCAAGCCTGCCAGTAAATCCATTTCCGGAATCCGATCGCTCCCAACAGAATAAGAGAAATCAGACTTATGGCTCCGCCAGAACCAGAACCTGATCCGGAGCCACTTTCGTCGAGCGTGACGTCACAATTGGCAGAGGTATAGACTCCATCACTCACCTTATAAGTAAACACTGTGCTGCCATTAAAACTGCGCCCCGGGCTCCAGCTGA
>DASUXE010000072.1:0-2214 GCA_036378075.1 Gammaproteobacteria bacterium | reverse complement strand
CAATCAGTCAGCAGATCACCCGGTGTGGGCGGCAGGTGCGGCATCGTCTGATCCGGGAACGGACCGGTCAGGCTTTCCAGAAACACCACGATGTCCTTCACCTGTTGAGCGGTGAGTTTCTTGTCGAGCTGGGTCACGCCCATCACGCGTACGGCTTCATCAAGCGATTTCACCGAGCCGTTGTGCATGTAGGGCGCGGTATAGACCAGATTGCGCAGCGTCGGCACCCGCCACATATGCCTGTCGGCATCCTTGTGGGTCACGTTGAAACGCCCGGGATCGTCCGTCAGGCGGTACTCTTTGACATACCTGTTGTTGGTGTACATCGGGAATTTCATGTAGAAACCGGTGCCGACCGGCAGTGAGGGTCCGTCGAACGCCGCGCCGGAATGACAACTGGTGCAACCGACATCGGCAAAGGTCTGCATGCCGCGCTGTTGCTGCGCAGTAAGCGCATGCTTGTCACCCTTCACGAAGCGGTCATACGGACTGTTGGGCGTAATCAGGGTGCGTTCATACGCAGCGATTGCCTTGGCGACGTTGTCGACGGTGATGTTGTCGCCGGGGCCGAACACCTGATCGAAGTAGGGCTTGTAACCGGTGATGCGCTTGATCCGGTCAATTGCCAGCCCGACATTGGCCATGCCCATCTCCACCGGATTGGCGATCGGTCCCTTGGCCTGGTCTTCAAGCGTGGCTGCGCGACCGTCCCAGAACTGCACCGAATGGAATGCCGCATTCCAGACCGTGGGCGCGTTGCGTCCGCCCTTGAGTCCGTGCACGCCGATGGATTCGGGACGGTGATCGTCACCGCCTTCCATGACGCTGTGACAGGAGAAACACGATACCACTCCAGTCGAGGACAGGCGCGGATCGAAATACAGCATCTTGCCCAACTCGATCTTGGCCGGAGTTGACGGGTTATCGGCGGGTACCGGTGCCTTGTCCGGCAGTGCTTCCCACGCGGCCAGGGCCGGGGTGCTGAATAAGCCGAGTACTATGCAGGCGGCGAGCAATCGTCCGTTGATCATGGCATGACCCTCCATCGGATTAGAGTCAATAACTTGACACAACCCGCGGGTAGTCCGCACTGACCGGGATCAATCACCCGGCAGAGAGCAATCAGAGGTCGCGGGCCCGCGGACGCAGCGCCAGCAGCATGACTGCCACCAGCACCGCAGCGGCGGCGGCGGAGCCGAATTGCAGTGCGCCGAGTACCCCGAGATGGAACATCTCCCGCAACGCCGGAATGAACAGTGCCGCCAGCAGGGTGGCACCGGCAGCGGCGGCAACCGCCCACACCGCCGGATTGCGTGCGGCATGGGTGCGCGCGACCGGGGTGCGGTTCATCTGGATGATGGCCAGGTTGATCAGCATCAGCGCAACAATGGCGATGCTGCGCAATACATCGGCAGTTTCACCGGCCAGCACGCCGATGCTGCAGGCGCTGATGACCGCCAGCAATCCGAACAGACCCTGCAGCAGTCCCCAGCGCACGCGTGCGGTGGAGAACAGCGGTTCGGCCAGCGAACGCGGCGGACGCTGCATGATACCGGGTTCTTCCGGCTCGGCTTCGAGCACCACCGAGCACGCGGGATCGATCACCATCTCGACCATCATCACGTGAATCGGCATCAGCAGCAGCGGCCAGCCGACCGCCAGCGGCAGCACCGCGAGGCCGACAATCGGCACGTGTACCGCGATGATGTAGGTGACGGCGCGCGCGAGATTGCCATGAATGCGGCGGCCCATGCGCACGCCACGCACGATAGAGAGGAAGTTGTCGTCGGCGAGCACGATATCGGCAGCTTCGCGCGCGACGTCGGTGCCGCGCATGCCCATCGCGATGCCGATGTCGGCGGCCTTGAGCGCAGGGGCATCGTTGACGCCATCGCCGGTCATTGCGACCACATGTCCCTGCCCCTGCAGTGCGCGCACCAGTCGCAACTTCTGCTGCGGTACTACCCGGCAGAACACCTGCGTGTCACTCAGTCTGCGAGCCAGTTCGGCGTCATCCATGTTGTCGATTTCAACACCCGGAAGCGTGTTGTCGGGTGCCGCAATCCCGGCCTGTCGCGCGATGCTTGCCGCGGTACGTGCATGGTCGCCGGTGATCAACATCACCGCGATGCCGGCGCGAGCACATTCGCGGACTGCGTCCGGTACGCCGGGGCGCAACGGATCCTCGAATGCCATGAACCCGACAAATTCGAA
>DASUXE010000071.1:0-4047 GCA_036378075.1 Gammaproteobacteria bacterium | reverse complement strand
CGTTGGCGGTAGAACAGTTCATGCAGGACTATTATCGCACCATCAAGGAATTGGGGCTGCTGAATGAGATGCTGCTGCAATCGCTGGAAGAAGTCATTCTCGCTCCCGCCGCCGTTGAAGTCACGCCTCTCGGGCAGGACTTCACTGCACGCAACGGCTTTGTGCATGCCAACAGTCCCAATCTGTTCGTAAATCGTCCATCGGCGCTGCTCGAAATCTTTCACGTTCTGCAACAGCATCCGCGTCTGAAAGGTGTGGCCGCTGCAACCCTGCGTGGGCTGCGACAGAATCTGTTCCGTATCGACGCCGGGTTCCGTGCCGATCCGGCCAATCGTGAACTGTTCATGAATATCCTGCGGGAACCGCAGGGCGTCACCCATGAACTGCGCCGCATGAACCGTTACGGGGTGCTCGGACGCTATCTGCCGGCATTCGGCGCCGTTGTCGGACGCATGCAGTACGACTTGTTCCACACCTACACCGTGGACGAGCACATTCTGTTCGTGGTCAGCAACCTGCGTCGTTTCGCGCTGAGTCGCTACGACGAAGAATTCCCCTTGTGCAGCCAGATCATGCAGGCACTGCCCAAGCCGGAAATTGCCTATCTGGCAGCGTTATTCCACGACATCGCCAAGGGCCGCGGCGGCGATCATTCAGAATTGGGCGCCGACGACGCGGAAACTTTCTGCCTTGATCACGGCTTGTCGCGATACGAAGCGCGACTGGTGGCCTGGCTGGTGCAAAATCATCTGTTACTGTCTATCACCGCGCAGAAGCGGGACATCACAGACCCGCAGATAATGCATGAATTCGCCAGCAGGGTCAGCGATCAGATGCATCTCGATTACCTGTATATTCTCACCGTTGCGGATGTGCGCGGCACCAATCCTGATCTGTGGAATTCCTGGAAAGCCAGCCTGTTCAAGGAACTGTATCGGGCCGCCAGTGAAGCGCTGCGCCATGGTCTTGAAAGCCCGATCGACAAAGAGGAATTGATCCGCGAAACCCAGGACATCGCCATGCAGCAATTGAGCGATCGCGGATTTGAGTCTGCCGCCGTGCTGAAGGTATGGAATGGGCTGTCCGAAGAATATTTTCTGCGTCACACTCCAGACGAAATTGTCTGGCACACAACTACTCTTTCGCATATCACGTCGGACAGGTTGCCGCTCGCCTTTGTGCGGGAACAACCGCAGCGTGGCGGCACAGTCGTATCGGTATATTCCCGTCATGACGATTTCATTTTCGGACGGGTGACGGCGATCCTGTCGCAACTCGGCCTTACGGTACTCGATGCACGGCTGATACCGGTCGGCGATGACAGCCGTCTGGATACTTACGTGGTGCTTGAAGAGGATGCCGCTCCTATCAGTGAACCGGCACGGCTGCATGAAATCGAACAGGTGCTGCGCCGCGAAATAAACCGGCATAATGCATCACCCATTCCAGTCACGCGGCGGGCGCCGCGCCAGGTGCGGATGTTCACTACCCCGACACAAATCCACTTCGCCGAAGATGCGCGCAATGCGCGCACTGTGCTAGAGATCAGCGCCGGCGACCGGCCGGGCCTGCTGTCCCTGATCGGACAGGCCCTCAAAGCCTGCGGAATCCGTTTGCAGAATGCGAAAATCACCACGGTCGGCGAACGCGCCGAAGACGTTTTCTTTATCACTGACACCAACGGCAGGCCGCTCGATGACGCGGATGCACAGGAACGTTTGCGGATTGCGCTGTTATCGCGCATTGGCGAAGCAAGTTAATTACCACTATCCACTGGAACCCCGTATGAACCCCGATCTCAAGAAACTATTGCCCTACCCGTTCGAACGGCTGGCCAGACTCAAACAGGGCATCACCCCACCGGCAAACCTCGGCCATATTCCGCTGTCCATCGGTGAACCGAAGCATGCGCCACCGGCACTGGTTCTCGACGCCTTGCGTGGCAATCTTGCCGGCCTCGGTGTCTATCCGGTTGCCAAGGGCCTGCCGGAACTGCGCGAGGCCGTGGCGGGCTGGCTCACCCGGCGCTTCGGGCTTGGCACGGGCCGCGTCGATCCGGAACGACATGTGATTCCGGTTACGGGCACCCGCGAAGGTCTGTTTGCGTTTGTCCAGGCAGTCATCGACCGCAGCCAGCAGCCGCTGGTGCTGATGCCGAACCCGTTCTATCAGATCTACGAGGGCGGCGCGTTCCTTGCCGGTGCCGAACCCTGGTTCATGGACACCAACGAGGAAACCGGCTTCCTGCCCGATCTGGATCAGGTGCCGGAGGCTGTCTGGCAGCGTTGTCAGTTGCTGTTTATCTGCACGCCCGGAAACCCGACCGGCGCGGTCATGGATACTGCGTATCTGCAGCGCGTCATCGAGCTTGCCGACCGCTATGACTTCATTGTGGCTTCGGACGAGTGCTATTCGGAAATCTACCTTGATGAACATAACCCGCCGCCAGGCTTGTTGCAGGCGTGTGAACTGATGGGCCGTCACGATTTCCGCCGCTGCGTGGTGTTTCACAGTCTTTCGAAGCGTTCAAGCGTGCCCGGATTGCGCTCCGGATTCGTGGCGG
The DNA here is from genome assembly GCA_036378075.1 of Gammaproteobacteria bacterium. Lineage (GTDB taxonomy): Bacteria > Pseudomonadota > Gammaproteobacteria > Natronospirales > REEB76 > DASSKW01. Next base: position 1,484 of record DASUXE010000071.1, on the reverse strand, counting down.
GTGACGCGGCAATACTGGCCAAATTCCTGCTGTATCGAACCTATCATGGTTGCGCAGTCCCCAATCACGTGCAATTGGCCAGCGTGCTGGCGTGGAATGACGAACAGCACGTAACAAATAACCGTGCGCTGTATCGCGAGAAATTTGCTGCCGCGATGGATATCCTTGCGCCGGTGATGGATGTAACCTGTCCACCGGCGGCATTCTATCTCTGGCCGCGCACGCCGATTGACGACGAGTTGTTCGCACGCGAGCTGTTCGCCAGGCAGAATGTGACTGTAGTCCCGGGCAGCTACCTGTCTCGCGACAGCACGCAGGGCAATCCCGGCAGGCAGCGGATTCGCATTTCTCTGGTAGCACCGGTCGATGAATGCAGCGAAGCGATCCGCCGGCTGCGTACATTTGTGGAGTCACTGTGAACACCACTGAAATCAGGACGCTTATCGAAGCCGCCTTCGAGCAACGGACTTCGATCAAACCATCCGATGCTGCGCCGGAACTGCGCAGCGCGGTTGATACCGCCATCTCCCTGCTCGACCGGGGCGAAACCCGGGTCGCGGAGCCGCGGGAGGGTGGATGGCAGGTAAATGAATGGCTGAAGAAAGCGGTTTTGCTGTATTTCCGTTTGCAGCCCAACTGTGTCGTGGATACCGGTCCATTGCGCTATTTCGACAAGGTGCCGCTCAAGTACAGCGATTATTCGCAACAGGATTTCGAGCGCGATGGCGCCCGCATCGTGCCCTCGGCCGTAATCCGCAAGGGCGCCTACATTGCACCGGATGCGGTATTAATGCCCTGCTATGTGAATATCGGCGCGTACGTTGGCGCTGGCAGCATGGTGGATACCTGGGCGACGGTCGGCTCATGTGCCCAGGTCGGCCGCAACGTACACTTGTCGGGTGGCGCCGGCATCGGCGGCGTGCTGGAACCGCTGCAAGCTGTACCGACCATTATTGAAGACGATTGCTTTATCGGCGCGCGTTCCGAGATCGTCGAAGGGGTTATTGTCGAGCGCGGCGCCGTGATTTCCATGGGGGTGTTTATCGGCCAAAGCACCCGCATCTACGATCGCGAACGCGACGAAATCAGCTATGGCCGCGTACCGGCGGGTGCGGTTGTGGTGCCCGGCACCCTGCCCGCCGCGAACGGCCGCTACAGTCTTCAATGTGCGGTCATCGTGAAGCGCGTGGATGCCAAAACCCGCGCCAAGGTCGGTATTAACGAACTCCTGCGCAGCGCCGGTCAGAACGCATGATCAGCATGTGGGGACTGAAAAATTGCGATACATGCCGAGGGGCACGACACTGGCTCGAAATGCACAAGATCAGCTATCTGTTCCATGACGTGCGCGAAGAAACACCGGACGCTGCCCGGCTGGCGCGCTGGCTAAAAGTCGCCGGCGCGGATCGGCTGATTAACCGCCGCAGCACCACTTGGCGGACACTGCCTGACACTGCAAAGCGCCAGCTCGAAGCCGGTGATGT
>DASUXE010000070.1:0-3169 GCA_036378075.1 Gammaproteobacteria bacterium | reverse complement strand
ATAATCATGATGTACGACAATATTCTCGATACCATCGGCCGCACGCCGGTCGTAAAACTGAAACGGATTCCGCCGCAGCACGTACAAATTTATGTGAAGGTTGAAGCATTCAATCCCGCTTCGTCGGTCAAGGACCGGCTGGCGCTCGCAATCATTCTCGATGCCGAACAGCGCGGAACCCTGGAGCCCGGCCAGACAGTGATTGAAGCCACCTCCGGCAATACCGGAATCGCGCTGGCGATGGTGTGCGCAGCACGCGGTTATCCGTTTGTCGCCGTCATGAGCGAAAGTTTTTCGGTGGAACGACGCAAGCTGATGCGCGCCTTCGGTGCAAAAGTCATTCTCACGCCGGCCGCGGAACGTGGCACCGGCATGGTGCGCAAGGCGGCAGAACTTGCGAAGAAACACGGCTGGTTCCTGGCACGGCAATTCGAGAATCCTGCCAATCCTGCCTGGCATCGCAGCACCACCGGTCCGGAAATTCTCTCTGATTTCGCTGGCAAGCGCCTGAATTATTTCGTTACCGGCTGGGGCACCGGCGGCACGTTGACTGGCGCTGGCGAGATGCTGAAACTGGCGCGCCCCGATATCAAGATCATCGCTACCGAACCGACCAACGCGGCGATGCTCAAGGGCGATCCCTGGCAACCGCACAAGATTCAGGGCTGGACACCGGACTTTGTGCCAGCGGTACTCAACAAGAAAGTCGTCGACGAAATCGTGCCGGTCGATGAAGTGCTGGCACGCGATACCGCGCAACGGCTGGCCCGCGAGGAAGGCATTCTGGTAGGCATTTCCGCCGGCGGCACATTGGCTGCCGCGCTCAAGGTCGCGGAGAAAGCGCCACAAGGATCGGTATTGCTCGCCATGCTGCCCGACACCGCGGAACGCTATTTATCCACCTTCCTGTTCGAGAACATCAACGAAGGCTCGGATGATGCGTGGCTGGCCGAGCAGTAGGCTCCCCCTTGCAGATCCGACCCTGGTCAAGGCCACAAGTTTGGGCATTTCCGGCAGCCATTGCCGATTTAAAGAGGGTAACAGTCATGAATAGTCACAAGACATCCATTGCATTCGCGGCGCTATGCATATCGCTGCTCGCGGGTTGCGGCAGCGGGAGCAGCAGCAACTACAGCAGCAACTCGGGCAGCACCGGCGGCACGTCGAACACGATACCGACGGGTATCTATTCGGGCACCGGAACAATCTCCGGACACTATAGTCTTAACGGTGCCACGTATTCTTTCTACAATACACCCACTATTGTCGGTATCGTTACGTCAAGCGGTAATTACGAGCTGCTTTCCTATTCCCCTGCTTCGCCCAACACTGTGTCACAAATCGACCAAGGCAATGCAACGGTTTCCAACAGCGATTTCGTGGCGCTGACGGATTACGGTTATGGGCTCGCATCGACGTTTACTCCCAATAACGTTGCCACTTTCCCGTATCAGGGTAGTGGATCGCTGGCGGGCAATTTCACCTTGAACAGCAGCATGACCGGTGTCATCACCTACACCACCGGCAGCGATGTGCTGACATACACGCTGAACTATGCCGCAGCTTCAACAACGACTGCCGCAGTTTCAAACATCGCTGGAACCTATAACGGCAACTTCTACCCGAATGGAACAGTATCCTTTACTGGTATCAGTAATGCCGGTACGCTGACAATTGCGGCAGACGGTTCCATAACCGGAACCATTGCCTGTGCGGGCGGATACTCCACAGCGGCCACTACCTATGATCCCTGTCTCGTATCGGGAACGGTAACGGCGCGTAGCGACGTGAATGCCTATAATTTCTCGCTCACTTTCGCGAACAACACGACCGGTGGCCAGGTGCCCAGCCAATGGGCCGGCAAAACCTTCAGCGGCATGGGCTATTACGATGCTGCGACCAAACGGTTCATGCTCGGAATTATCGCATCCGACGGCACCGCTTTCGGTTTCAGCAACTGATTCATCGCGCAGAGTTAGTCACTGCCTGACACGTAAACTTCCAAACGTGTCAGGCCGTGGCACCGGGATTCGCCTGACAAGAGCTGATCAGTAATAGTAGGCAACCCCCAGCGTCGCGATACTGAGATCGTACCGGGCGGCCGCCTCCGCGCCCCCCAGCCCGAAATACCGTTGCCACTGCATGCGCAGAGTCCAGTTGTCATTCAGTTGATATGCCACGCCGGCACCCGCTCCGATGCGCGTGTCGTGCTCGGTCAGATCCGGCCCGGACGGGACATTGCTGCCGGTCTTGAACAGCTTGTGTTCGGTGGTGGCACTGATCAAACCGGCGCGCATGTAAATGCTCACTGCATCACTTAAAGTCAGCGTACCGACGGCATCCAGGGTGACGCCGCGGGTACGCATGACCCGATTCTGGTTGCCGAATTTCGGCAGCACCGCGTCCGGACCGACATCGGTATGCCCGGCGTCCAGGTAACCGGCTTCCACGGCAAAATACCGGGTAAAGCCGTAACCCCCGCCGATGCGGTAGGCACCGCCGCTTTCATCCGGCACCGGCTCGACCAGCGGCGGCTGCGCGTAAGTCGCAGTCTGGTTGAATTTTGCGTAACCGAGATCGACCGCCGCGTACCAGCCGTTGTCGTGTGCAAGCGCCTGATTGGCCGCCGCAAACAGCAACGGGATGGCAATTAAAAAGTATTTGGAGTTTTTGTTCATTCCCGCCGCCTTGGTATCGTGCCTATTGTAAGTGTTGATGACCGGTTTGATGGTCGGTGTGCAACAAACCCATGAATGGACAGCGCGCGGCGATCAGATCAATCAGCGCAATCGTATCGCGTCTCCGGATCAGGTCGGCACCAACGTGTACCGGCTTGGGGTCCTCGATCTCCGATGCAATGTCGATCACGAAGACATGCACGAATTCATCACCAATCTGATCACCCACCCTCAAATCGTAGCCGGCTTCCTCGAACACCGGCTCGATGCTCTGCACCAGCTCAACGCATTCATGTCTCAACATGGCCCTGCTCCCCGGCCGGCAGTCTCCGGCCAATGTGTTTCCGTCTCCTTGATTTGACAGTATTCGCTTCCACGCCGCTCATCCATGACTCAGATCAAGCGCTGCTCCTGAACCCCGGCCGGGCATATCAAGGCCTACTTGATGCAGGTCATATGCCGGCGCCAGCCGGCTGCTAGTATGGTTTCAG
>DASUXE010000069.1:0-5460 GCA_036378075.1 Gammaproteobacteria bacterium | reverse complement strand
TCCTCTGTGTGGGCGTGCTCTACGATCGCATGCACACCCGTGAAATCAACGCCTATGGCGGCGTCATCAACCTGATGCCGGGGTTTGCGTTCTTCTTTGTACTGTTTGCCATGGCTAACTGCGGCTTGCCCGGCACCTCTGGGTTCGTGGGCGAATGGCTGGTGATTCTGACCGCCATGAAAGCGAATTTCTGGATCGCGTTTGGTGCGGCGTTCACCCTGTTTCTGGGCGCAGCCTATTCACTGTGGCTGGTCAAACGCGTGCTGTACGGTCCGGTCGGCAACGATCACGTCGCCGAAATGAAGGATATAAGCAAGCGCGAGTTCCTGATTCTGGGCTTGTGCGCCATTCCGGTCATCGTGTTCGGTGTCTGGCCGGCGCCGCTGCTGGATGTCATGCATGCATCGGTTGTGAGCCTGGTGCATCACGTCGTGCAATCGAAACTTTGATAGCGGATTTCAGAGGCATTCCATGAATTTCACACTGCCAGCATTCACCCCGGCGATTCCCGAGATGTTCGTGCTCGGCATGGGCTGCTTCATTCTGCTGGTGGATGTGTTCCTGAGCGATCGCAACCGTGCGGTAACCTGGTGGTTGTCGCTGGCGACGATCGCTGCAACCGCCTGGCTGACGGTCGCCATAGCGCAGGGCAGCGGACTGCTGACGTTCGACAACATGTTCGTCAATGACCGCATGGGTAACGTGCTGAAGTTGTTTACCTACCTGACGGTTGCACTCGTGTTCCTGTATTCAAGGGACTACCTCGCGGATCGCAACCTGTTCAAGGGCGAATTTTATGTGCTGGGCCTGTTCGGCATGCTCGGCATGATGGTGATGATTTCGGCGCACAATTTCCTGACCATCTACCTGGGACTGGAACTGCTGTCGCTATCGATGTACGCCATGATCGCACTGGATCGTGATAACGGCGTTGCGTCGGAAGCTGCGATGAAGTATTTCGTGCTGGGTGCGATCGCGTCCGGCACATTGCTGTACGGCATGTCGATTCTGTACGGCACTTCCGGAACCCTGGACATCACCAAGCTGGGCGTGCATATCGCCGAAGCACCGGCTGCCAGCATCGGGCTGATATTTTCACTGGGTTTCATCATCGTCGGTCTGTGTTTCAAGCTCGGCGCAGTCCCGTTCCACATGTGGCTGCCGGATGTCTATGAAGGTTCTTCGACGCCGGTCACCCTGTACGTGGGTTCGGCGCCGAAGATCGCCGCGTTCGCGCTGTTCATGCGCCTGCTGGTTGAGGGGCTGGGCGGGTTGCATGATGAATGGCGCACTATCCTGATTGTGATCTCCGTGCTGTCCATGGCGATCGGCAGCATCGTGGCGATTGCCCAGACCAATCTGAAGCGCATGCTGGCGTATTCAACCATCTCGCATGTGGGATTCATACTGCTCGGTATCCTGGCGGGTACCGCAGCGGGATACCAATCGGCGATGTTCTATACAGTGACCTATGTGATCATGGCAACGGCCGCTTTCGGCGTGATCATTCTGTTGGCCCGCAAGGGCTTCGAGTCGGACCGTCTTGACGATCTCAAGGGGCTCAACGAGCGCAGCCCGTGGTTCGCGGCGGTGATGCTGGCAGTCATGTTCGGCATGGCGGGGGTGCCGCCGTTCGTCGGCTTCTTCGCCAAACTGTACATATTGCGAGCGGTGATCGATGCCGGCATGACCTGGCTGGCGGTTGTTGCGGTGTTCTTCTCGATCATCAGCGCCTATTACTACATCAGGGTGGTCAAGCTGATGTACTTCGACCGTGCCCCGGAGGGTTCACGACCGGTGGAAGCCGGGCTGGATCTGCGCTGGGTGCTTTCGGGTAATGGCCTGGCGATTCTGCTGCTGGGCCTGTTGCCGGGCCCGCTGATGGCCTTGTGCGCACGGGTCATCACCTTCTAAATCGCTCGGATGGCACATAAAGTCGGGGGCATAAGCCCCGGTTCGCCTTGATAAAATTCCCTTCCTACTATATAGTTCGCGGCTGCCGGGTGCGGGGTGGAGCAGTCTGGCAGCTCGTCGGGCTCATAACCCGAAGGTCGCAGGTTCAAATCCTGCCCCCGCTACCAAGTTTCTGGTGACGTGGGCCCCGACAGGGGCTTTTTCATGTCCAGCGACGGTCAGGCACCGTCGTTCCGAGCCCCGGTCAAGCCGGGGTTTGTTGTCTTGGGGTCCCGCGTTCAGCGGGATCAACTGGAAAATGGGCCTCGGGCCCATTTTTTGTTTGTGCTTGGATGGGTCAGGATGCGCGAGACGCTGCTGAATATGCTCGAACCGGTCGTAGCCGCGCTGGGTTATGAGCTGGTGGAACTGGAGTTTCACGGCGGTCTGCTGCGGCTCTATATAGACCAGCCGGACGGCATCACGCTCGACGATTGCGAGCGGGTCAGCCGGCAGGTGAGCAGCGTGCTGGATGTGGAGGATCCGATTCCGGGAGCGTATTCCCTGGAAGTGTCCTCGCCGGGACTCGACCGGCCGTTGCGCAAGCTGACGGATTTCGAGCGTTTCGCGGGACACCGCGTGAAACTCGAACTGACGCTGCCGCTGGATGGCCGGCGCAGGTTCGCGGGCACGCTCACCGGCGTCGAGGGCGAAGAGATTTTGATGGACGTGGAGGGCACGCAATTCCGCTTGCCATTCGCGCAGATGGGCAAGGCACACCTGGTGCCCGAATTCTGAATTGCAACGTATTGAATGGACGTCAGAGTCATGAACAAAGAAATCTTACTGGTTGTAGATGCCGTCTCCAACGAGAAGGGCGTGGACAAGAGCGTGATCTTCGAGGCGCTGGAAGCAGCGCTGGCGTCTGCCACGCGCAAGAAGCACGGCGGCGAGATCGACGTGCGCGTCGCCATCGATCGCCAGACCGGTGATTATGAAACCTTCCGCCGCTGGGAAGTGAAGGCGGACGACGAAGTGCTGGAAGCGCCGGAACGCGAATTGCGTCTGATGGACGCGCTGGACGTCAAGCCGGATTCAAAAGTCGGCGACTTTATCGAGGAACCGATGGAATCGGTGGCTTTCGGCCGTATCGCGGCCCAGACTGCCAAACAGGTCATCGTGCAGAAAGTGCGTGAAGCCGAACGCGCGCAGGTGGTAGAGGCCTATCAGGATCGGGTCGGCGATCTGGTGACGGGCGTAGTCAAGCGCGTCGAACGCGGCAACGTATATATTGATCTCGGCAACAATGCCGAAGCATTCATCGCGCGTGAGGAAATGATTCCGCGCGAAGCCGTGCGTACCGGCGACCGCATCCGCGGTTACCTGCGCGAAGTGCGCGCGGAATTGCGTGGACCGCAGCTGTTCGTCACCCGTACCGCACCGCAGTTCCTGATTGAACTGTTCAAGCTGGAAGTGCCGGAAGTCGGTCAGGGTCTGATCGAGATCAAGGGTGCCGCGCGCGATCCGGGTGCGCGTGCCAAGGTTGCGGTGAAGAGCAACGATTCGCGCATTGATCCGGTCGGTGCCTGTGTCGGTATGCGCGGTTCGCGCGTGCAGGCGGTATCGAATGAACTGTCCGGCGAACGCGTGGATATCGTGCCGTGGGACGACAATCCGGCGCAGTTCGTCATCAATGCCATGTCGCCAGCCGAAGTGCAGTCGATCGTGATGGACGAAGAATCGCACAGCATGGATATCGCGGTTTCCGAAGACAATCTGGCCAAGGCCATCGGCCGTGGCGGCCAGAACGTGCGTCTGGCCACCCAGTTGACGGGTTGGGAACTCAATGTGATGACACAGGAACAGGCGACGCAGAAGAGTGAAGCCGAAATGCAGTCCCTGCAGAAACTGTTCATGGAACAGCTTGATGTGGATGAGGATGTCGCGGGGATCCTGGTGCAGGAAGGCTTTTCCAGCATCGAGGAAATTGCCTACGTGCCGGCAGCCGAGCTGCTCGGCATCGAGGAATTCGACGAAGACGTGGTCGAGGAACTGCGTGGCCGCGCTCGTGACGTGTTGCTGACCCAGGCGATTGCCACTGAAGAAGAGATTGGCGATGCCGAACCGGCGCAGGATTTGCTGGACATGGAAGGCATGGACAAGGCGCTGGCATTCCGTCTCGCAAACAAGGGTATCACCACCATGGAAGACCTTGCCGAGCAGGCGGTGGACGATATCAAGGACATCGAGGGACTCGACGAGACCCGTGCTGCACAACTCATCATGACCGCGCGTGCGCCCTGGTTCGCGGGTGACGAGGCGCAGCAGAAGTAAAACGAGCGAGGAACGTCGCCATGGCCGAAGTTACAGTCAAACAATTTGCCGAAGTGGTGGGTACCCCGGTTGACCGGCTGCTCACCCAATTGGCCGAAGCGGGCATCGAACTGGATGATCCGAATGCTGCCATCAGCGATGAACAGAAGCTGCAGTTGCTGACCCATTTGCGTCACAGCCACGGCGAAGGCGTCACCGGCGAACCGCGCAAGATCACACTCAAGCGCCGCAGCGTTTCCGAAATCAAGCTGACCGGCTCGCAGGGCCGCGCCAAGACCGTCAGCATTGAAGTGCGCAAGAAACGCACCTACGTGAAGCGCAGTGCCGTGATGGAAGAAGATGCCAAGCGCCGTGCCGAAGAAGAAGCGGTGCGCGATGCGGAACTGGCAAAGCAGCGTGAGGAAGAGGATCGCCTGGCATCAGCACGCGCCGAGAAACAGGCGGTCGAGGAAGCGGAGCGCCTGCGCAAGCATGAGGAAGAAGCGAAACAGAAGGCCGAACTGGATGCTCAGGCACGTGCCGATGCCGAGCGTCGCAAGGCAGAAGCCGATGCGCGCCGTGAAGCGGAAGAGGAAGATCGCCGGATGCGCGCTGCAGCACCGCGCAAGGTGACTACCCCGGCTCCTGTCGATGACAAACACACCAAATACGGCCGTACCGAGTTGCATGTTGCGCATGCGGCAGCTGGCCGGCGCAAGAAGAAAACCGGCAAGTCCAGATCCGCAGTCAATGTGCAGCTTGAAGCCAGACACGGTTTCGAGAAACCGGTCGCGCCGCAGGTACGCGAAGTGCCGATCCCGGAAACCATCACCGTCGGCGAACTGGCACAGCGCATGGCCGTCAAGGCCACCGAAGTCATCAAAGTCATGATGAACATGGGCGCGATGGCCACCATCAATCAGGTCATTGACCAGGATACCGCGGCCATCGTGGTCGACGAGATGGGACACAAAGCCAAGCTGCTCAAGGAAAATGCGCTTGAAGAACAGGTGCTGCAGGTTGAGCACGAAGGCGAACAGGTTAACCGTCCGCCGGTGGTGACCATCGTCGGTCACGTCGATCACGGCAAGACCTCGCTCCTCGATTACATCCGCCGCACCCGCGTCGCGAGCGGCGAAGCGGGCGGGATCACGCAGCACATCGGCGCCTACCACGTGGACGTCGGCGACAGCCGCAGCGTGGTGTTCCTCGACACGCCCGGCCACGAAGCGTTCACGCTCATGCGCGCCCGCG
>DASUXE010000068.1:0-3863 GCA_036378075.1 Gammaproteobacteria bacterium | reverse complement strand
ATCACCACGTAGCGCAGGTCTTTTTCTTCGCCGGCATCGAGAATCGGAAGAATGTTCGGATGCAGCAGGCGTCCGGCCATGCGAGCTTCGGTGAAAAACAGCTTGCGATACAGCTTCGCGCTTTTTTCACTCATGCCCTTGTCCGAAGCATAGAGCTTGAGCGCGACTTGCCTGCCGGTTTCGTCCTCGGCGAGATAGACGATGCTGGATGCGCCACGCCCGAGTTCGCGACCAAGCGCATACTTGCCAAGTTTCATCGACATCCGGGAATCCTTTGTAGATCAAATTCAGATGCCGAGGCTGATACCGGCCTCGCATCGTTGGAACAATGCATCACTTATCCGGCTCCATGGCAGGCCGTTTTCCACAGCATTTCGCTGAGACTGCCAGGTGCGACTCCCACGTTGGGCGTATCTGTCTCCGATGGCATGATCGTGAACACCGGGTCGCCATGATTATCGAGATAGGTTTCGCGATGGACCTGAAACGTAAGTGCGGAACAATCAGCATAGAGCTCGACATTGCGCTCGCTGTACGAAACCGTGTGAATGACAGGGCCGGTAGTGAGCGTACCGGGTTTCAGGTAGTAAATGCGAAACTGCGCCCGCGCTACATCATTGGAATCGAGAGCCGGTTTGCCGACCACGTATACTTTCTGGGTGTGGTGCGGATCCATGCCGAGATAGTGCAGTTCAGTGGGACGTCCACATGCGGCACGGTACATCAGGCCGCGCACACTGCCGGCGGTCGCGGGTAAAGACTCTGCTTCGGTACCTGCCGGCTGGATGTCGAATACTTTGTGATTGTCGGAATCGTAATAGACCTCATGCAGCAGGCCGACCTTGAAGGTTGCGCAGTCAAACTTCAGGGTGCTGATTTTGGTTGCATAACTGATGCGCCGCATGGAGGGAGCGGCGATCAGGGTTTGCACGCCGGCGTATTCAGTTCTGAACCAGGCCTGCACTTCGCTGTTGACCGGTTGTGTGGCCGCCTTGCCCATGATGCCGATTTTCTGGCTGCCGTCGTCGCTGGTACCGATGTCGGCCCAGCCAATCGAGCGGCCGCAGACCGCCTGGTACATGATGTCGTTGACCCCGCCGGGAATTACCCGTTCGCTGCCGGCGTCGATGGGCGGTGCAGGCTGATTCAATACCTGTTTGTCTTCGACATCGTAGTAGCGCTTGCCCAGCACCTGCAGTGACTGGTCGCTGCAGTTGACCCGCACTTCATCGCGGCGCTCGACATAAACGATCGGCTTGCCTTTGTCGTCAGTCGCCGATCGTGGTGCGGTGTATTGGTATCGGAAGGTGGTGGTCAGGTTCCCGTTCTGCGGAACCGGGGTTGCGGCCGACATCAGAATATTCTGGGTGCCGTCGGGATCATTGCCGATATAGGTCCAGCCATCGCGGGAGGCCGGCAAGCTGCTGGCACATCCGGCCAGGATAATCAGCAACAGGATGCTCGTGAAACGCTTCACCAACCGGCCCCAACTATCTGATTTGCGCCGGGGATACTTTACCTTATTGTCAAACCGAACGCCTCCTTGCGGAGCTTTTCCGGGCGGGTCCTAGCCGCCGGAACCCGGCCATCTCAGGGCCCGCAGCCGGGCATCCCGGGCGGCGCGGCGGGCAGCGGCCCGGTCCAGGATCAGCTGGCGTTGCGGGTCCGGGGCGCTGCTCCAGTCGCGGATTTCGTCCAGGCTGCGCCCGCAACCCAGGCAGATATCGTGCTCGTCCAGGCAGCAATTGCGTATGCAGGGAGAGGGCAGGGAACCGTTCATGGTCAGCTGATAACCAGGAAGAACGCCAGATACACCAGGCCGTTTGCCAGCAGCAGCAGTGGCGTCAGCCTGTGGCGCAATGCCAACAGCAGCACCCAGAGGGTCGCGGCGAATGTCAGACCCATGGCCCAGAGAATATCCGGTCGCGGCTGCCAGCTGCCGAGTTGCATGCCGAATGCAGGCAGTAAAGTGCCCTGAAACACCATCGCACCGGTGACGTTGCCGAAGGCCAGCGTATCCTTGCGGCGCTGGATCCAGAGCGTGCTGTTGAGTTTTTCGGGCATTTCCGTGGCGATGGGGATGATCAGCAGCGACAGTACCAGCACGCTGATGCCGGTTGCAGCGGCAGCCTGTTCCACGCCATGCACAAACAACTTGGCGCCGCCAATGATGCAGGCCAGTCCGACCAGCAGCTGCACCGTTTCCCAGGCCAGGCTGTGGCTGGTGCCGAGGCGCTTCAGCCACAAGGCTTGTCCGGCAGTGGTGCCGTGACCGTTTTCAACCAGCATGGCGGATGCGCGAATGGTGTTCATGACATACATGAAATACAGGAATACCAGCATCGCGCCCGCCAGCAGGCGCAGGCTGGCCGGGTGCTGCGGCATGAACAGGCCGAGAAAGGCCAGAAAGAACGCCACCAGAAAATACAGCAGATCGCGGACGAAGCCGCTGATTTCGGGTTTCAGGCTGGCAGTCCAGCTGCGCTTGGTGCCGGCGGCGAGACCGATCAACATCATCGCCAGCGAGGCCAGCATCAATGGCGAGCCGAGGATCGCCCCCACCCCAATATGCTCGCGCACTTGAATGGACGCACCACCAAAGAACACGGCGATGATCGGCACCACCGTTTCCGGCAGTGCAGTCGCGACAGCGGCGAATACCGAACCGACCAGGCCTTCGGACAGTTGAAAGCGTTCGCCGATGTGCTCGAGCGCGTTGGTGAACAGTTCCGCGCCAGCGAGGATGATCAGGAGCGCCAACAGTAACCACGCTGCATCCATCAACAACATGGCGCTGCTACCGGGAAGCTGGAAGAGGTCTCAACTGGCAATCGATTCATTTTTCACCGTTTGCAGCGCGCGCACGAATACATTCACCGGTTGCGCGCCGGATAATGCATGGCGTTGTTCGAAGATGAAGAACGGTACGCCGGTTATGCCAAGACGTCGCGCGGAACTATCCTCGCTGCGAACCGTGTTGATTTCCGCCGGGCTGTCGAGCCACGCCGATACGTCATTGCCCAGATCAAGCTGGCTGGCGATGGCGGCTAGAACCTGCCGGTCGCCGATATCCTGACCCTCGACAAAGTAGCTCCGGAACAGGGCCTCGACAGCAGCATCCTGCCGGCCGCGGCTGGCGGCGAGACGAATCAGGCGGTGTGAATCGAGCGTGTTGGGGCTGCGCGAAATTCTATCGAACTGGAATTCGATGCCTGCGGCGCGGCCGGCCTCTTGCAGTCGCGCATGAATTCGTTGCTCGGCGTCCGGGCCGAATTTCTCCAACAGGTAAGTCTTGCGGTCACGGCCACCGGCGGGCATGTCCGGATTCAATTGAAAGGCGTGCCAATGAACGTCGGCATCCGTCATGCCGGTTTCCGACAGCGCCTGTTGCAGATGGCGCTTGCCGATAAAGCACCACGGGCAGACGGTATCGGAGAAAACGTCAATACGCATCGTGGTTCAGCGCTCCACTTTGGTGTAGATCACGCTGGGTTTGTCGCCGCGACGGGAATAGATGTGCTCATGGCTGAATGCCTCGATGGCTTCATCGCGCTCCTGTTCGGTGTCATACCAGCGAAACGACTCCCAGTCCGGCCCCAGCAGGTGGGGGGCTGACATGGGGTCGTCGGCCGGCAGTGAGCAGCGGATACCGTAGCGTTGTTGCTGGTCAGTCATGCGGAAGCTCCTGTTTTTGAAAATGCCATGATAGCGCGCCGGACCGCGGCGATCAGCGGTCGGCGGCGAGCTCAGGTCTGCGCAAAATAACCGCGCAGATAATCGTCGAAACTGAGTGTATCGGCGGCTTCCAGGTTGCGCTGGTCAGCCAGAGATTGCTCGGCCTGGCGGGCAAAATCTGCGGCGAT
>DASUXE010000067.1:0-11188 GCA_036378075.1 Gammaproteobacteria bacterium | reverse complement strand
GTATCGGCAGGCAGCGGGTGCTGGCTGTCACCATTATTCTGATGGCGGCTTCGACCTTCATGATCGGCGTGCTGCCCGGGTATGCGCAGATCGGGGTCTGGGCGCCGATCTTGCTGATGCTTGCGCGGCTGGTGCAGGGCTTTTCCACCGGCGGCGAATATGGCGGTGCGGCAACCTTCATGGCTGAATACGCGCCCGACAAGCACCGCGGCTATCTGTGCAGCTGGCTCGAGTTTGGCACCCTCGGGGGCTTCTCGCTGGGCGCGGCACTGGTGACACTGGTTACCTTCGGGCTTTCGCCCGAGGCGATGAACGCCTGGGGCTGGCGTATTCCGTTCCTGTGCGCGGGTCCGCTGGGCATGATCGGCTTGTATCTGCGGCTCAAACTGGAAGAGACGCCGGACTTTCAGGGCCTGCAGGACGCCGGCGAAGTGGCGGCGGCCCCGTTGCGCGAGGCATTTTCAGCGGACTGGTGCCAGCTTCTCAAATGTGTCGGGATTGTGATTCTGCTTAACGTCGCTGATTACACGTTTCTCACCTACATGCCGAGCTATCTCAACACCGCGCTCGGTATCGGCGAACAGATGGGGCGGGTGATTCTGATCGGAATCATGTTTGCCATGATGCTGGTAATCACGCCGATCGGTGCGCTCTCGGATCGCGTCGGGCGCAAACCGATTCTCATTGCATCTGCATCCGGATTTGTGCTGTTCGCGTGGCCTGCGTTCTGGCTGATGTCGCAGGGCAGCATGCTGTTCGTTACGCTGGGGCTTGCGATCCCCGGTCTGCTGCTGGTGATGTTGCTCGGTACTCTGCCTGCAACCCTTCCGGCAATGTTCTCGACCCGGACCCGCTACGGCGGATTTGCAGTTTCCTACAATGTTTCAACTTCACTGTTCGGCGGTACCGCACCGTTGGCCATCACCTGGCTGGTTGCGATGACGGGCAACAATTTCATGCCCGCCTTCTATCTGATAGTGGCGGCCGTGATCGCACTGGTGCCGATTTTCGCATTGCGAGAGACGGCGCGCCGGCGGCTACGCGGTTCGGTGACCGGCGGCGTGGTAATGGCCGACTAACTGCCGAATCTGTTACTGCTTTTATCCCGATGTTAAACAGGCTCGATCGCCGTGAAGTCGCGGCGGTTTGCGATGAACTGCGGACGTGGTTGCAGCCCGCAGAACGGTGCCTGCAAGGTGTTCTTGACACTGTTGAACACGATAAAGGCATTGCTGCGTGAGAGCGGAGTGATGTTGGAATTGGAGCCGTGCATGATGTTACAGTCGAAGAACGTCACCATTCCGGCGCCGCCGGTGCACGCTTCGATGCCACCGTCCGCTGCCATTTTTGCCAGGTTCGTGTCATCCGGCACGCCGTATTCCTGCTTGCGCAACGAGTGCTTGTAATGGTTTTCCGGTGTTTCCCCGACGCAGGCCAGGAATGTCTTGTGTGAACCGGGAATCACCAGCAACGGACCGTTGTTGGCGGTATTCGGCGTCAGGCTGATCGAGCACGATAGGGCGCGCATCGCCGGCATGCCGTCTTCCACATGCCAGGTTTCGAAATCCGAGTGCCAGTAGAATTCCTTGCCGCGAAAACCGGGCTTGTAGTTCACCCGGCTTTGATGGATATAGACCTCACTGCCGAGGATCTGGCGTGCAATGTTCACGATGCGACGGTCCCGGCACAGTCTGGCGAGGATCGAATCGTATAAGTGAATCGCAAAGATTGAGCGCACCTGCCTACCGCCAGGTTCGCGGATGGTGGCGTCGCTGACCTTTACCTGTTCGTTACCGCGCAGGCGGTGTAGCTCTTCCAGATGCTGCGCCATTTCGTCGTGGGTAAACACACCGTCCAGGTTCAGGTAACCGTGTTGCGCATAGCGTGCCAGCTGGGTGGCATCCAGTGGTCCGTCACCGGGTTTGCCGTACACCACCGGTTCACGACGCTCCATCAGTTCGGCTGTCGTCTTGATGCGGGAAGGGTAATGGTCGGTTTGGAGTGCCAATTTCTGTGCAACGCTGGACATGTGAACCTCTGCATCAACTCGACTTTCTGAAAATCAAATCCGTATCAACGTTTCAGGCCGCGACGTTCGCTTCCGCCGGATAGGCACCGGTCTCGTCGTGCACTTCCTGGCCGGTGACCGGCGGATTGAACACACACACCACGCGCAGCCCCTTGTCGAAGGCACGCAGGATGTGTTCGTCGTGCTGATTCAGTGCGTACAGGGTGCCGGGACGAATCGGATATTTCTTACCATCGCTCAGCGTTTCCACTTCACCCGCACCTTCGATGCAGTACACGGTCTCGAGGTGATTGCGATAGCACATCCGGGTGGCAGTGCCCGGTTTCATGAAGGTGTCGTGCACCGAGTAACCCATACCGTCGCGCTTCAGGATCAGGCGGCGACTGGTCCAGGTTTCGGTGTCCACATCGTCGGCGGTACCGATCACATCATTGAGGTGTTTGACGATCATTGTTTTACTCCTGAATCGTATGGTTTGGATTGGATCAAAAGACTCATGCGGCGGCTTTGGATTTCTTGTCCAGCACCGCTCTCAAACTGGTCCGAATGATCTTGAGCCCCTGAGCGAGTTCGTCCTCGCTGATGGTCAGGCTCGGCAACAGTTTCAGCACATCGCTTTGCACACCGGCGGTTTCGATCACCAGCCGCTGTTCGAAACAGGCTTCGGCGACCGCACCGGCGAGCTTGGAATCCTCGAATGCGATGCCCTGAATCAGCCCGCGACCGCGGACGCTGGCGGCGACGCCGGTCTGCTTGACGAGGCTGTGCAGGGTTTCGGAAACGTGCTGTGCTTTGTGGCTGACGGCTTTCGACAATGCATCGTCTTCCCAGAACTGCAATGCCGCAGTCGCGGTGACGAAGGCCGGGTTGTGGCCGCGGAAGGTGCCGTTGTGTTCACCCGGCGCCCACACGTCGTGTTCCGGTTTCATCAGCACCACTGCCAGCGGTACGCCGTATCCGGACAATGACTTGGACAGGCAGATGATGTCGGGCTGGATACCTGCCGGTTCGAAACTGAAGAACGGACCGGTGCGGCCGCAACCAACCTGAATGTCATCCACGATCAGCAGTACACCGTGACGGCGCAGCAGTGCCGACAGCCGTTTCAGCCAGTCGAAGCGCGCCACGTTCACGCCGCCTTCCGCTTGCACGGTTTCGAGAATCACGGCGGCGGGCTTGTCCATGCCGCTGCCATCGTCGTCGAGCATCGCTTCCAGATAGGCGAGCGTATCCAGGTCTTCGCCCAGGTAGCCGTCGAACGGCATTGGCATGACATCGTGCAGCGCGACACCGGCACCGCGGCGCTTGAAGCCGTTACCGGTGACCGCCAGCGAGCCCAGCGTCATGCCGTGGAAACCGTTGGTGAAACTGATGATGCGTTCGCGGCCGGTAACCTTGCGCGCCAGTTTGAGCGCAGCTTCCACCGCGTTGGTGCCGGTCGGTCCGGTGAACTGCACTTTGTAGTCGAGTGCGCGCGGCGCCAGAATCACGCGCTGGAAACGCTCCAGAAAAATGCGTTTTGCCACGCTGAACATGTCCAGACTGTGGGTGATGCCGTCACGCGCCAGATAGGCAAGCAGGGCATTCTTGAGTGGTGCCGGATTGTGCCCGTAGTTGAGCGCGCCCGCGCCGGCAAAGAAATCCAGGTATGCCATGCCTTCCTCGTCATACAGCCAGGCACCCTGCGCACGGTCGAACATGACGGGAAAATCGCGGCAGTAACCGCGCACTTCGGATTCATAACGTTCAATCGGGTTCATGTTGTCTGTCCCTCGTTTCTTTATCATCTTGAAGTCAGCGGACCGATCTTCAGTAGCGGTTCCGCAGCGTGGGGTTCCGGAAAGCAATCGGCGGTCAGGAATTCCTGCTCGATCAACTGCACGCCGTGGCGGCGCGCGAAACCGGTAAACAGGGCGCGCGAGGCGCGGTTGTCGGCGGCCACGCTGGCGGTGAGATAACGCACGTTGCGACAGGCGGGCAGTTTCAATACCGCATCAAGCATGCCGCCGGCCAGGCCCTGGCCGCGCGCGGACGGTGCGACGCCGACCTGCCACACGAACACGCAATCCGGCATTTGCGGCGGGATATAGGCGAGTACGCAGCCGATCAGTTCGCCTTCCTGTTCCACCACCACACAGGTTTCGCGGAAATGCGTGCACAGCAGCAGATAGGCATAGGCGGAGTTCTGTTCCAGTCCGCCGGTCGTGCCGACCAGTCTCCAGACATCCGCGCCGTCTTCGCGATTCGGCATCCGGATCGGCGGTGCGGTACGCACGGGTTTGGCTGAAGCTTGGTTCATGCCACGGCCGCCACGTTGGGACGATGTTCCACGAAGCGTCGGTGCAGTGCGCGCACGGTTTCGGGGATGATTTTTTCATCCACGATGCAGGTGCGGGTGTCGGCAGTGCTGAACATGCTTTGCAAGGCGTTGCGCTTGCTGTCCAGCGTCGAGCGCAGATGTGTGGCGGAAGCGTCAGAACGGCCGACGCCGCTGCCGATGATGGAGACCGAACCGATATCGTGTGCCAGTGTCAGCTTGTTGCTGAAGCGCGTGGTCAGTTCCTTGCAGACATGCTCGTGCTCCGGCATGTTCAGCGTCGAAATCAGAATGTCGCGGCCGCCGTTCGGGGTCGCATCGAAATACACATTCTCGGCACCGCAGAGTTCCACGGCATCGCGCGCCAGCTGTGCATCCGCCTGTGCGAGTTCCAGCTTGATCAAGCGTGTCAGGCTGGCGATGCCGATCACCTGTGATTGAGTCAGGCGCTTGCCGTGCACCAGCGTGCCCTTGTTCTCGTGCGAAGACGAACGCGCATGAATGGTGACACCGTGTTTCTTGGCATACGCCACCGCGCGCAGATCCAGCACCTTGGCACCGTGTCGCGCCAGCGCTTCCATTTCATCGTAATGCAGCGACGGCAGACGCAGCGCGCCATCCACCATGCGCGGGTCGGCGCTGTAGATGCCGTCCACGTCGGAACAGATGTCGCAGGTATCCGCGTCGAGCGCCGCGGCAAGCGCGACTGCCGTCGTGTCGGAGCCGCCGCGCCCCAGGGTGGTGATCTCGCCGGCCGGATCGATGCCCTGAAAGCCGGCTACTACCACGATGCGCCCGGCCGCGAGTTCCTGGCGCACGCGGGCCGGATCCACATCCATGATGCGAGCGTTCAAATGCGTCTTGCTGGTGTGAATGCCGGCCTGTGCACCGGTCAGCGCCACCGCAGGCACACCCTGGGCACGGATGGTCATCGCCAGCAGCGAACTCGAGATGCGTTCACCCGAAGACAGCAGCAGATCCAGTTCGCGGCCCGGCGGGTTGTCATTCAAACCCTGCGCCAGATCCAGCAGATGATTGGTGGTGTCGCCCATTGCCGACACCACGACAACGACTCCGTGTCCGGCCTGATGCAATGCCAGCAGCCGTTCCGCGACATGACGCAGCTTGTCGTCCGTGGCAACCGATGAACCGCCATATTTCTGAACGATGGTCTTCATGATGATGTGTTTCCGTGTTGGGTCCGGTGAGTGATGGCAGAAAATGAAACGCCCGGCTTGCGCCGGAACGGGTAACGCGGGTTTCAGGGATGTGTTGGTTTCAGGGGAGGAGAGCGCGAACAGCCCCGGCTCCACGCATCGGCGTCGCGCAAGGGCGGGGCGGCGAAAACAGCGTGGTGCGGAGCGGTGGACACGGTCACGGAGCCTTGTATCTTGATAATCAGGGTCGAGGGGGTGGCGGGGTGTCGTCGCTGAGGAAGGCGGCGACGTCCTCGGATTCGGCAGTCGCCGGGCCGCTGGTCAGCAGCGGTGCGGCGTCGACGGCTTCGGCTTCCATCATGTTCACCACCGAATCCAGCACATACAGGATTTCCTGCTGGCGGGTGGCGGGAAGCGTGGCGAGCCGTTGCTGAAAACGTTCCTGCAAGGGCAGCGGCGCCTGGCTGACAGCCTCGCGGCCGGTATCGGTCAGGCTCACCTTGACCTGACGCTTGTCGTCGGCGGAGCGCTCGCGGCGGATATAGGCGCGCTGTTCCAGGCGGTCGAGGATGCCGGTGATGGTGCCGGCGCTGAGGGTGGCTTCCTGCGCTAAATGACCCGAGGTCATTACGCCGTGCTTGTGCAGCAGCCGCAGACATACCAGCTGCGGGCCAGTCAGATGGTGCCGGCTCGCCAGCTGGCGACTGTAAAGGTCTACCGCGCGCATGATGCGTCTCAGGGAAGTCAAAATCGCCTCATCAAACTGACCAGCGGCCATCACAGTCGCCATCGTCGCCTCTTGCTTTGGGTTCAAATATTTTGAATACAAAGTAACACAAATGGCACCGCCAGTAAACCCGCCGACCGGATCGGGCGCCGGCCGTGCGAGCAAGCCGTGCTGCCTCTGTACAATGGGCGCCCCTGAAACCGTGGATGGAAACCATGCTGGCAATTGCGATCCGGATTGTGGTGGCGTATCTGTGCGGCTCGCTGATCGGCAGCCTGATCGTCGGCAAACTGCGCGGAGGGGTGGACATCCGCACCCAGGGCAGCGGCAATGCCGGCGGCACCAATGCGTTGCGTACCCAGGGCAAACTGTTCGCGCTCTGGGTCATGCTGATCGATATCGGCAAGGGCGTGCTGGCGGTGCTGGTGGTGCCGTATCTGCCGATTCCATTCCTGCATCCGGCGACCGAAGTCAGTCTGAGTCCTGAATGGATCAGCGCGCTGTGCGGCATCGCCGTGATCGTCGGGCACGTGTACCCGGTGTTCTTCGGTTTCCGCGGCGGCAAGGGCATGGCCACCTATGTTGGTGTGCTGGCGGTGCTGTCGCCGCTCGCGCTGCTGCCGGGATTCGTGGTCTGGTCGTTCAGCCTGATGCTGAGCGGGTATGTCGGGCTCTCCACCATTCTTGCGGTGTGGACGATTCCGGTGTTCGTACTGATCATGTGGGGATTCAGGCTTGGCCTGTTCTGGTTTGCGCTGTCGATGGCGTTGTTCATCCTTTATACGCACCGCGGAAATGTGGCGCGGATGCGTGCTGGTACCGAGAACCGCTTCAAGCGTGCCATGTTGCTGCGCAGGAAACGCTGAACTGCATGCCGGCGAACGTCGACAGCACCGACGCCATTCTGCATGCACTCGCAGACGGCCTCTTTCATTCCGGCGAACAACTCGCGCAGCTGCTGGGTGTGAGCCGCAGCGCGGTGTGGAAGCATGTGCAGCAACTCGCCGAGCTCAATCTCGACGTTTTCCGCGTGCCGGGCAAGGGCTATCGCCTGGCCACGCCCATCGAATTGCTGGATGCAGAACGCATACGCGCCGAACTCGCGGCTGGGAATCGCCGCCGCTTGCAGACGCTCGAAATTCTGCGCAGCGTGGATTCCACCAACGACTGGCTGAGTGCACGTCCGGCACTCGCGCCCGCCGCGTGTCTCGCCGAATTGCAGACTGCCGGCCGTGGCCGACGCGGGCGGCACTGGGTGTCGCCGTTCGGCGCCAATCTGTATCTGTCGTTTGCCTGGCAGTTCGACGAACTGCCACCGGGCTTCACCGCACTCGGCATGGTGGCCGCGATCGCCGCGGTGCGCGCGTTGCAGAGCACAGGCGTGCAAAGCGCCGCCGTGAAATGGCCCAATGATCTGGTGACCGATGCCGGCAAACTCGGCGGCATCCTGGTGGACGTGCAGGGCGAATCGCCAAACCGGTTGCGGGCGGTGATCGGCATCGGCCTGAATGTGCGCATGCCGGAAACTGCGTCGGCGCACATCGATCAGGCCTGGACCGATATCGCCACGCTGACCGATGATGCGCCGCCCAGCCGCAACACGCTTGCCGCCGCGTTGCTGGATGAGCTGTTCAATGCGCTGGATGTATTCAGCGCGCAGGGTTTTGCCGCGTTCGGCGATGACTGGCGCGCGCTGGACAAGGTTGCCGGGCGCGAAGTGGTGCTGCAGCAGCATGACCGCCGCATTACCGGTACTGCGCTCGGTGTGGATCAGGACGGTGCATTGTTGCTGCGCAGTGGGGGCGATACGCGGCGGTTCGTTTCGGGCGATATTTCCCTGCGGGTGCAGTCATGAAACTGTTGGTGGATGTCGGTAACACCTGCGTCAAATGGGCGTATCTGGATGACGGTCAGTTGCGCGATCACGGTGCCGTCATACACGATGGCTACAAGCTCGACGACCTGCTGACGCAGGCCTGGCGCAGCTTGCCGAAACCGGCCGCCGTGTTCGTGTCCAACGTCGCCGGGCCGATGGCGAATCACGTTATCAATCATCAGAGTCAGGACGCGTTTGGACTGACCCCTTCTTATATGATTTCGAGCGCCAGGGCGGGTGGCGTCATCAGCGGCTACCGTGATCCGGCGCGTCTGGGAGTGGACCGTTGGGCCGCATTAATTGGCGCATTCAACCGGCACGGTGCACCGGCTTGCGTGATTGACTGCGGTACTGCCATCACGCTGGATGCAATCACGCGCGACGGCCGGCATCTCGGCGGCGTCATCGCGCCGGGCGTTCGGCTGATGCGGCACGCGCTGGTCGGTGCGACCGCGCAAATTTCCGATGAAGCTGATGAACACGATGCGGGTGTGTTCGCGCAGGATACGCGCGCAGCGGTGGCGGGTGGCGCGCTCAATGCAGCGGTCGGCCTGATCGAACGCGTCAGCGCCCAAATGTGCGTCGAACTCGGCGCCGATGCGCAGCGCCTCATCACCGGCGGCGATGCCGAACGTCTGCTGCCGTATCTGGGCGAAGGATATAAACTGGTGCCGGATCTCGTACTGGAAGGGCTGGCAGTCATGGCGGAACAGCAAACATGATGCGCATCCTGTTTCTGATTCTGTTGCTTGCCAACGTGGTCGGCTTCTTCCTGTTCGGCAGCAGCGGCGGCCTCAAGCAATCGCAACCGGTGCCGGTTCCGGTGCAGGCCGCCAAATCCTTGCAGCTGCTGTCCGAATTGACGCCCGAACAACGCACCGCGCTGATACAAGCAAGCGCCACTGCCGCGCAAACCCAGGTCACCACGCCGGCACCGATGGCGCCTGCAGCCGGCAGCAGCAGCGCGCCGACCGCCGCCGCACCGCTGGCGTGCGCCAGCTACGGGCCATTCCCCGGAGATGCCGCCGCCAGGAGCGGCACCGAGCGCTTGCAAAAAGCCGGCGCCGAAGTCAGCCAGCGGCTGGTGCCCGGCAAGGCCAAGCTCGGTTACTGGGTATATCTGCCGTCGTTCAAGAACCGCAAGGAAGCTGAAGCCGCTGAAGCGTTGCTCAGGAAGCGCGGTATCAAGGATCTCTACATCGTCGCGGACGAAGCCAACCGCAACGCCATTTCGCTCGGCGTATACAGTCAGCGCAGAGGCGCTGTCGAACGCCGCAAGCAGCTCCGAAAACTCGGCTACCATCCGGTACTCGCGGACCGTTTCCGCGACGTCCCGAATTACTGGCTCGATGCCCGGGGCACTGCCGCCCAGCTACCGGACGCCAGTGGCTTCGCCGACCTCGCCGAAGGCGATACTGCGATCAAGCGTTCGGATAGTGCCTGTCCCGGCAGCGACAAGCCCTGACCTTCCCAATGCAGACGTCGTGTCCAGACGCTGCATTCGCCAGACATGAATAATCCCCAGCAGTCATCTGCTTCGCAAAGCGGCAAACACCCGAAACCGCAATACGAAGAGCAGCAGGGAATCCGGTTGCTTCCGGACACACGCCTCACCCCGGATGCTTCACCGTTCTGCGCGCCAAGCGCTGCCATGCGCCGTGAAATTATGTAATAAAGAGTACATTAAACCCTGCTGTCAGTCCGGTGGTATCAAGAGCCGGACTCAAAATAGAAATCATTTACAAATAGATGCGCAAACAAGTTGCGGTTAAAAATGGGAAATTAATCTCGCTTTGCAAGCAACGTACACTGTTATTAAGTCAACTCGCCGCCGTCATTAGTTGACATAGATTCATGTTACCAAGCGCGAATTGAAAATATTTCCTCGAACTCTTGTCGACCGGCGATTTGTCGACTATACCTAAGCTGCCCTGATAGATACGTTTTTATGTTCGCTGTTTCATCACGAAATACGCGAGCCGAATGCGTGCTACGTGACAGAGGCGCTCCACAAGTTCAAGTTCCAGCCTCAAGCCTCGGCCACGCTCCTGCACCCATGCACACAAGGAGAAACGTGATGCCATCAGATTCCCAAATATCCCCGGCCAACCCGGCACCCCTCGGTCTTATCGGCTTCGGTCTGACCACCGTGATTCTCAGTCTGATCAATGCCGGCGTGTTGCCCCACGAAGGCGAGAACGTGGTGATTCCGCTTGCACTCGCGTTCGGCGGCCTGATCCAGATAATTGCCGGTACGCTTGAATTCAAGACCGGCAACACCTTTGGCATGACTGCATTCCTGAGTTACGGCGCGTTCTGGTGGTGGTTTGCGCTGATGCTTGCCTTCAACAGCACCGGCGTGATCAACCTCAAAGGTGCAGAGAGCACGATCGCGACCACGCTGATCGCGTGGGGCGTATTCACCATGTACATGTGGGTCGGCACCTTCAAACTCACGCGCGCGCTGTGGCTGGTATTCCTGACCTTGTGGATCACGTTCTATCTGCTCGGTTTCGGCATGCTGACCGGGACTGCCTGGGTAAGTCATGCCGGTGGCTGGATGGGTCTGATCTGCGGTTTGCTTGCCTGCTACACCAGCTTTGCGCTGGTTACGAATGCGACCGCAGGCAAGACGGTGTTGCCGGTCGGACCGTTCAGCAGTTGAACAATCCGCACAGTGGAACGTGTAAACCATGGCTACAAAAAAGGAATCCAAACTCAGTGACGCTGTCATTGCGGCGCATTGGCGCGAGGAGAACTACTATTACCCGCCGCCGCGCTTCATTGGCCAGGCGAATCTGACCGATCCGGCTGTCTACGACCGTTTCTCGGAGGATAACTTTCCGGATTGTTACCGCGAATACGCCGAATTGCTCCACTGGGACAGTTACTGGCATACCACGCTTGACAGTTCGAATCCGCCGTTCTTCAAATGGTTTGTCGGCGGCCGGCTCAATGCCTGCTACAACTGCGTGGACCGGCATCTGGAGAAATACCGCAACAAGACTGCGATGTATTTCGTGCCGGAACCGGAAGATGAACCGGTCATCGCGCTGACCTATCAGGAGTTGTACAACCGCGT